>NZ_JALIFS010000008.1:0-185828 GCF_022868965.1 Blautia sp. NSJ-140
GACCGCTGGTGGACCGGTTGGCTTGCCAAAGCCATGGCCGGGTAGCCAAGTCCGGAAGGGATAAACGCTGAAGGCATCTAAGCGTGAAGCCCCCCTCAAGATGAGATATCCCATTCTTAGTGAAGTAAACCCCCTTGAAGACGACGAGGTAGATAGGGCAGAGGTGGAAGTGTGGCAACACATGGAGCTGACTGTTACTAATCGGGTGAGGGCTTGACCAAGAAACGCAGGTTAAGAATTGATTCAAAGAGTTTGATTAACGATCAACAAGCATGTATGTAGTTTTGAATATACAATCGTAAAAAAGTGGCTTAAACAGCCGCTTTTTTTGTGCTATAATAAAGAAATACTTTATCATCAATTTCCCTGTCAACTGAAAAAAGTTTCTCTATTCACAGTCCACAGCAAAACGAGGATTTATTTATGAAAACATTATACGTATCAGATCTCGATGGAACTCTTTTGAGAAAAAATGAAACTTTATCTCCATATACAATAAAAACAATCAATGCTTTAACTTCTTCAGGCATGTCATTTTCCTATGCAACAGCTCGTTCCTTAAATACGGCAAAAAAAGTAACAGAAGGCCTTAACACACACTTTCCTCTTATTATATACAATGGGGCATTTGTGAAAGATAATATAACAGAGGAAATTCTCATTGCCAATTATTTTGCAGAGGATATATATGAGGTATTGAGGGATCTTTTTGCGCATGAAATATATCCGATCATATATTCATATCAGAATAATATTGAAAAGTTTTCTTATATAACAGCAAAGGCAACAAGTGGAATGCAGGCATTTTTAAACAGCCGGAAGGGCGACAAACGTACGAATATTGTAACTACAGAATCTGAACTGATGTATGGAGATCTTTTTTATATTACCTGCATTGATAAGCCGGAGAAGCTTGAACCATTTTATCATAAATATAAAAATAAATATCATGTTGTTTATCAGAAGGACATCTACACAGGAGAGCAGTGGCTGGAGATCATGCCGCAAAAAGCATCCAAAGCGCAGGCTGCTTTGCAGCTAAAACAAAAACTGGAATGTGACAGATTAGTTGTTTTTGGTGATGGAAAAAATGATATTGATATGTTTGAAATAGCGGATGAAGCCTATGCAGTGGAAAATGCAGTGAGTGAACTGAAAGCTGTGGCAACCGGGATCATCGGTTCCAATGAAAACGACGGAGTAGCGAAATATCTCCAGAAAATATCTATTTCCAAATCAACTGTTTTATGATATCATATAGCTTAACCTGCGGAAAATGGAGGTTATAAGACATGAATCATATTGAAGAAAAGATCATTCAGACTATAGATGAACATAGAGAAGAAATCATAGCCCTTGCGAAGGATATCCAGAGTCATCCGGAGCCAGGGTTTTATGAGGAGAGAACAGCCGCACACGTAGCGGCTTTTTTGCGTGGCCTTGGACTCCGTGTACATGGGGGACTTGCACGCACAGGGGTCCGCGCTGAATGGATGGAACAGGACGGACCGAACGTTACTATTATCGGAGAACTTGACGCCATCGGATGTAAGTCGCATCCGATGGCTGATCCCATTAACGGGACAGCACATGCATGCGGACACCACGCACAGATTGCAGCCATGATCGGCGCAGCATTGGCACTGACCAATGAGGAGGTTCAAGCCTCTCTGTCTGGGTCCGTATCTTTTTTTGCCGTTCCGGCGGAGGAATACATCGATGCAGATAAACGTGCACGGCTTCGTAAAGAAGGAATCGGCTTTCCTGCATCCGGAAAAAGCGAACTGATCCGTCTTGGAGAATTTGACCATTCTGACATTATTCTGACAACCCACGTGCACATGATGCAGGTGGAGGAAGATTTCTACCTGGGGAATGCGGCTTGCAATGGATTTTCCGCAGAACGAGTGACAGTAAGAGGAAAAGCCGCACATGCAGCCATTGATCCATGGGATGGCGTCAATGCATTAAGTATTACTTCCAGTGCCATCCAGATGATGGGACTGATGCGTGAAACGTTCCGGGAGGAAGACCATGTGCGTCTTCACAACGTGATCCGGAAAGCCGGAGATGTGATCAATGCAGTTCCGGACGAAGCGGTGATCGAAACAAAAGTCCGTGCAGCGTCTCTGGATGCGATCAGGGCAACACAGGAAAAAATGGACCGTGCCTATGACGGAGCTGCCTATGCATTCGGTGGTACGATCGAAAGAGAACCGCTTCAGGGATATATGCCGATCCTGCACAGAGGTGCGGATAAAGTGATGGAAGAATCCGTAAAGCTTCTGGATGCTTCATACCGGTGTTCAAAGCCGGCAGATTTTAACAACGCCTGTACCGACGTAGGAGACCTGACCCATCTGTTTCCGGTGCTGAATTTTACATTCGGAGGATTTGCGGGAAAACTCCACGGAGCAGATTTTAAGATCATGGATGAAGAACTGGCTTATATTAAACCAGCCAAGCTTCTGGCACTGACTACGTATCGTCTTCTCTGTGACCAGGCAAAAGAAGCAAAAAAAATCTGTCAGGAATTTAAACCTGTATTTAACAAAGAAACTTATTGTCAGTATATACGAGATAATTTTCATGAAAATGAGTAGTTAACCTATAGTAATCCTGAATCAGGAAATCCCATGCGGAGTATAATAAGCAATCCTGAATCAGAGAATCCCATGCGTGGTACAATAAGCAATCCTGAACCAGGAACGCCCTTGCGAGAGTGCAATAAGCAATCTTATATCAGGAAAGTCCCATGCAGGGTGCGGATATCATAGCAAACAGAAGGAGAACTAAATGTCCGAAATTTCATTAGAACTGAAAAACATAAAAAAGAGCTTCCAGGAAGGTGAGGACGTCCTGGAAAGCATCTGTCTTACAGCAAAAAAAGGAGAATTTGTCACCCTGCTGGGGTCTTCCGGCTGTGGAAAAACCACCACACTGCGGATCATTGCAGGTCTGGAACAGCCAGATTCCGGCCAGGTTTTTCTGGATGGAAAGGATGTGACATCCCTGGAACCGAATCAGCGCAATGTGAACACAGTGTTCCAGAATTATGCACTTTTTCCCCATATGAATGTAGCAGATAACATTGGATATGGGCTGAAATTGAAAAAAACATCGAAAGCGGAGATCAGCAGAAGAGTCAAAGAAATGCTGGAGCTTGTTCAGCTTCCGGGCTTTGAGAGGCGTAAGCCGTCAGAGCTTTCCGGCGGTCAGCGCCAGCGTGTGGCCATAGCCAGAGCACTTGTGAACAATCCGGAGGTACTTCTTCTGGACGAACCCCTTGGTGCGCTGGATCTGCAGCTGAGGCGTGCCATGCAGCACGAGCTGAAGCGCCTGCAGAAGAAGCTGGGGATCACCTTTATCTATATCACCCACGATCAGGAAGAAGCCATCAACATGTCTGATACGATCGCTGTGATGAACCACGGACGCTTTGAGCAGATCGGGACGCCGGATGAGATCTATAATCATCCGAAGACCAGCTATGTGGCAACCTTTGTTGGAAATGCCAATATCCTGACCGGTATTGTGGAAAGCATTGCGGAAGAGGAGATTGACGGTACTTCCGCTCAGATCACCGTAAGAACTGATGCCGGAAAAGTAAAAGTATCAATGGACACCGTAGCTACATCTGACAGAGGATATTTCCCACAAAAAGGAGAAAAGGTTACCATCGCAGTAAGAAGCGAAAATATCCGGTTTGAGGAAAATAAAAAAAATGCACAACAAAGCACGCCGAATTGCACATCAGAAAACACACAAAAGAGTGTACAGGAGCCCTCAGAAAAAAACACAGATGACAGCTGCGATGGCTTAACCGCCGAAGTCATTGAAAAAACCTTCGCCGGCGGCCAGCTCCGTGTTGTTTTGAAAACTTCGGAAGGTCAGGAAATCGTGGCAAGCCGTTACGGCATTGATACAAATGTCAGTGTAGGAGAAAAGGTGCGCTGCTGTTTTCTTCCTACAGATGCAGTGCTGGTAGATCGGGAAGAAAGATCAGAAGAAGTATTGCCGGATCAGTCAGGTCCCTGTGCAGGAGGTACCCATGCGTAAGCACAGAGCAGGCTCCGTATGGATGATCCTGCCGCTGTATCTTTTTACACTGATCTTCGTCGCACTGCCTCTTCTGTATGTAGCTGCACTGAGCTTTTCCACAGCAGACGGCGGCTACGGCGTGAATTGGAAATTTACTCTGGATAATTACAAGCAGATCCTGGAGCCTGTATACCTGCAGACCTTTACGGGATCCTTCCGCCTTGCGCTCACCAGCACTTTGATCATCTGTCTGGTGGGCTACCCCTTCGGATACTTTATGGCAAAGCTTTCTGAGGGCAAAAAGAAGCTGGCCATGCTTTTCCTGATGCTGCCTTTCTGGGTGAATTCCCTGATCCGTCTTTATGGCTGGATCATCATTCTCCAGAAAAAGGGCCTTCTGAATTATCTGCTGATGAAGCTTGGCATCATCCAGGAGCCCTTAAAAATCCTGTACAGTTATCCTGCAATCGTGATCGGTATGATCTATGTATTGCTGCCGTTTATGGCACTGTCCGTATATTCCAGTGCGGAAAAGCTGGACTGGTCCCTTGTGGAAGCTGCCAGAGATCTCGGAGCCAGCAGATGGAAGGCCTTCTGGAGCATCACCTTTAAGCTGACTTTGCCGGGACTTCTTTCCGGAGTGATACTTACCTTTATTCCGTCTATGGGTCTGTTTTTTATTGCGGATATCCTGGGCGGAAACAAGATCGTACTTGTGGGAAGTCTGATCCAGGAGCAGATGACAAGAGGCAATAACTGGCCCTTTGCCGCAGCACTGGCTGTGGTACTGATGATACTGACAACTCTGATGATCATATTATATCGGAAGCTTACCAATGTGAAGGAACTGGAGGGAATCGGATGAAAAAGAACTCAAAGTTTTCAGGACTGTATCTGGGGATCCTGTTTTTCCTTATGTATCTGCCCATTGGTGTGGTAGTGGTATTTTCGTTTAATGAAGCAAGACTTCCGGTGCGCTTTACCGGTTTTTCCCTGAAATGGTATCAGGAACTGTTTCAGGACAGGGATCTGATCCAGGCATTGAAAAACAGTCTGATCCTGGCGGTGTCCAGCTGTGGGGTATCTGCAGTGATCGGAACACTGGGAGCTGTAGGACTTTCCAGGATCCACTGGAAAACAAAAGGGGTGATGGAGTATATTTCCATTCTGCCTCTGATGATCCCGGAGATCATTCTGGGAATGGTACTGATGGCATTTTTCTATATGCTGAACCTGCCATTTGGAATGCTGACACTTCTGATCGGACACACGGTTTTCTGCGTGCCCTATATTTTGATGGAGGTAAAAGCAAGGCTTGTGGGAATGGATCCGTCCCTGGAAGAGGCAGCCAGAGATCTTGGTGCCGGTTCCTTTCGGGCCTTCTGGGACATTACCCTGCCGCTGATCATGCCGGCTGTTATATCCGGCTCTCTGCTGGCCTTTGCCATGTCCATGGACGATGTGGTGATCAGCATTTTTGTAACCGGGCCACGTGTATCCACGCTGCCGATAAAAGTTTACACACAGATGAAAACAGGCGTTACGCCGGAGATCAATGCACTTTGTACCATAATGCTGGGAGTGATCCTTCTGGTACTGGCAGTATATCTGATCGCAGGAAAACGCGGGAAGGGGAATATAAAAGATGAGCAATAAACTGATCGAGTTAAAAAATCTCACAAAAAACTTTGATGACCAGCAGGTGCTCCGGGGCATTAATCTGGACATTCACGAAAACGAATTCCTTACGCTTCTGGGACCCAGCGGCTGTGGAAAGACAACAACCTTAAGGATCATTGCCGGCTTTGAGGAGCCAAGCGGCGGAGAGGTACTGTTTAACGGAATTGAGATCTCCAAGCTGCCTCCATATAAAAGAGAGATCAACACGGTATTCCAGAAATATGCATTGTTTCCGCATCTCAATGTTATGGACAATATCGGTTTCGGCCTGAATCTGAAAAAGGTAGATAAATCTGTTATTGAGCAGAAGGTAAAAAGAATGCTGAAAATGGTAGGGCTGGAAGGCTTCGAAAAAAGAGATGTTACACTTCTTTCCGGTGGACAGCAGCAGCGAGTTGCCATTGCCAGAGCTCTTGTCAATGAGCCGAAGGTTCTTCTGCTGGATGAGCCACTCGGCGCACTGGATGCCAAGATCCGTAAGCAGATGCAGATCGAGCTGAAAAAGATCCAGAGAGAGGTAGGGATCACCTTTATCTATGTTACTCATGATCAGGAGGAGGCACTTTCCATGTCTGATACGGTAGTAGTCATGAACAACGGTGAGATCCAGCAGATCGGCAGCCCGACAGATATCTATAATGAGCCGGAGAACCGTTTTGTTGCCGGCTTTATCGGAGAGTCCAATATTATAGAAGGAACGATGATCAGGGATTTCCTTGTGGAGTTTGATGGCTTCCGTTTTGAATGTGTAGACAAGGGATTTGAGGACAACGAAGCCATTGAGGTTGTTCTCCGCCCGGAGGATCTGGATATTGTGGAACCGGATCAGGCCAAGATCAGAGGAACTGTACGGAACATTACGTTCAAGGGCGTGCATTATGAGATCCTGGTCGAGACGGAGCTTCGCACATACATGGTGCACACTACCGATTATGCAGAAGTGGGACGTGAAGTGGGACTGAAGTTTGGTCCTGAGGATATCCATGTTATGTGCAGAATGGGAGGATACTAATGAAACAGTTCAAGCATCTGATCAAGCCGTATATCATCTGGGCTTCGATCCTGATCGTGGTACCATTGATCCTGATCGTGCTTTATGCATTTACCTCAGATGGAAATGAAGTTCTGACCCTGCATTTTACATGGGCGAATTTTGCAAAATTTCTGGAAGCTACATATTTAAGTGTTATCCTGAAATCCTTCCGCTTGGGTATCCTGACCACACTGATCTGCCTGGTCTGCGGATATCCGCTGGCATACATTATCTCCAAATATTCCGAAAAGGTGCAGAGCTTTCTGATCCTTATGGTCACCATTCCCATGTGGATCAACATGCTTCTCCGTACCTATGCATGGATGAACATTCTTTCTGACAATGGTCTGGTGAACAACCTTCTGAAAATGCTGGGAATCTCACCGATCACCATGATGTATACAGATTTTTCCGTTATCGTGGGCCTTGTTTGTAACTTTATGCCCTTTATGATCATTCCGATCCATACATCCTTAAGTAAAATGGACAAGTCACTGATCGAAGCGGCCAACGACCTTGGTGCCAATCCCTTCCAGACCTTCTGGAGGATCACCTGGAAGCTTTCCATGCCAGGTGTGGTCAATGGTATCATGATGGTATTCCTTCTGTCCATATCAACCTTCGTTATTCCGAAGCTTCTCGGCGGCGGCCAGTACATGCTGATTGGTAATCTCATCGAGTCACAGTTTATTTCTGTAGGTGACTGGAACTTCGGAAGTGCCATCTCTCTGATCCTGGCAGTGATCATCCTGATCTTTATGAGCCTGATGAAGAAGATGGATACTCAGGACGATTAAAGGAGGTAGGAGATGAAAAGAAAAAATACCATATTTTCAAAATTATATGTAGTGCTGTGTCTGGCATTTTTTTACCTGCCGATCCTTGTGACCATGATCTTTTCCTTTAACTCATCCAAGTCCTTGACCAGATTTACAGGATTTTCCCTGCGCTGGTACGGAGAGCTGATAAACAATATGGAAATCAGTAAGGCAGTTTATGTTTCGGTCACAGTGGCAATTCTGGCAACTGTTATTTCCACAGTGCTGGGAACCATCACAGCCATCGGACTTTCAAAATCCAGAAAGGTGCTGAAGGAGATGGTCCTTACCATCAATAACTTTCCAATTTTGAATCCGGAGATCGTAACCGCGATTGGTCTGATGCTGCTGTTTTCTTCGCTGGGAATGACGAAAGGCTATCTGACCATGCTGCTGGCACATATCGCATTCTGTACGCCCTATGTGATCACCAGTGTATATCCGAAGGTACGAAGCCTGGATCCGAACCTTGCCAATGCAGCCATGGATCTTGGTGCAACGCCATATCAGGCACTTACCAAGGTTATCGTGCCCATGATCAAAGAAGGGATTTTTGCGGGAGCGCTCCTGGCCTTTACTATGTCCTTTGACGATTTCGTAATTTCCTATTTTGTTTCCGGAAACGGAGTAAAAAATATATCCATTGTTGTATATAATATGACAAAGCGCATCAATCCCACCATCAACGCCCTTTCTACTATTGTGATCGTGGTCATTGTGCTGGTGCTTCTTTTTGCAAATCTGATCATGCCGAAGCTTCAGGCCTCCACCGTGAAAAAAATGGATCCGAAAAAAAGAAGGATCGTTGCGGTTATCACAGCTGCTGCGGTTGTTCTGGTATTGGGAAAGTGGACGATTGTAAGCCAGGGAAACCACGTGCTTCGTGTATATAATGCCGGAGAATATATGGACCTGAGTCTTCTGGACAAATTTGAGAAGCAGTATAACTGTACTGTTGTATATGAAACCTTCGAGTCCAATGAGATGATGTACACCAAGCTGGCCAGTGGTGAAACCTACGATGTTCTGGTTCCGTCAGATTATATGATCGAAAGACTGATCAAGGAGGAATATCTTCAGGCCCTTGACTGGAAAAAGATCCCAAACAGCAAAAATCTTCTTCCCGAGGTACAGAATAAGGACTATGATCCGGGAAATCGTTATTCCTGTCCGTATTTCTGGGGAACTGTAGGAATCCTTTATAATAAGAATGTAGTCTCTCAGGAGGATCTTGACAAAGAGGGCTGGAATATTCTCTGCGATGAAAAATATAAGGGAGATCTTTATATGTATGATTCCGAAAGGGATTCCTTTATGATCGCCCTGAAAGCGCTGGGGTATTCCATGAACACAAAAAATCTTGATGAGATCCAGCAGGCTTATGAGTGGCTGATCCGGCAGAGAGATACCATGGATCCGATCTATGCAGGTGATGATGTGATCGACAACATGATCTCAGGAAACAAGGCAATGGCGGTTGTTTATTCCGGAGATGCTTCCTATATTATCAGCGAAAATCCGGAGCTTGGCTATTATACCCCGCAGCAGGGAACCAATACCTGGTATGATGCCATGGTCATCACCAAGGACTGTAATGAAGTAGATCTGGCTCATGAGTTCATCAATTTTATGCTGGATGATGAAAATGCTCTTTCCAATACCGAAGAAGTAGGATATACTTCTACTGTAAAGAGTGCATTCGAGGAGATGAAGAACGGAACTTATGAGGGAATTTCTTCCTATATTCCGCAGATCGACAATCCCAAGAATGAGATCTTCGGATATCAGAAGCCAAAGATCAAGCAGAAATTCGCAGAGCTTTGGACAAAGGTAAAAGCAAAATAACAAGACGTCAGAGAGAGACATGAAGGAGGTTCTATGAAATCAAAAAAAGCAGCAGCGATCATGTTATGTGCGGTACTTGGAACATCTATGATAACAGGTGTCAGTGTCAGTGCAAAGGATAAGGATGAACTGGTACTTTATACATGGGACGGAATGTTTCCGCAGGAAGTGCTGGATGATTTTGAAAAAGAAACAGGGACCAAGGTGGTATATTCCAACTTTGATACCGATGAGACCATGCTTGAGAAGCTTTCCCAGGCAAAGGGCGGCGATTACGATGTGGTAATTGCAGATGATTACATTATCGACAGCGCGGTAAAAGAAGGACTTGTCCAGAAGATCGACAAGGATACCGTTTCCAATTTTAAGAACATCAACCCCCTTTATCAGGGACAGTTTTATGATCCGGATGACGAATATACAGTACCTTACGGAGCAGGAATCCCACTGATCGTTTATGATCCGGAGCAGGTAGATATCGACATTAAAGGATACAAGGATCTCTGGGATAAGTCTCTGGAGGACAGCATTGCCATCGTAGGTAATTACCGCGTGATCTGTGGCATCACACAGCTTTCCATGGGGGAGAGCATGAACGAAGAAGATGTATCCGTGATCGACAAGACCGGTGAGAAGCTGAAAGAGCTGGCACCGAACATTCGTATGATCCAGGATGACAATACACAGAATGCACTTCTCAACGGAGAGGCAAGTGTGGCATTTCTTTATACATCACAGGTAACACAGGCGCTGAAGGATAATCCGGATCTTAAGGTGGTTTATCCGGAGGAAGGTCTTGGATTTGGTATTATGGGAATGTTTGTGCCAAGTGAAGCACCGAATGCGAAGGCTGCCAATGAATTTATCAATTATATCCTGGAGCCGGAAGTATCTGCACAGTGCATCAACTATATCGGATACTACAATACAAACAAGGCAGCAGATGATCTGGTAGACGAGAGCCTGGTTGTTCCGGACAGCGTGACAAAGGGTGAGATCGTACAGAATGTAAGCCAGGAAGCAGAGCAGGAATACAATAAGATCTGGACAGAGTTTAAAGCTGCCTGCGATTAAGCAGACGGACCAGTAAGGGGGTTTTTCAGGTGGAGATATACAAAGGCACATCCGCTTTTTCCGGAATAGCCATTGGAAAAATACTGTATTACCACAGAGGCGAATATCAGATCCGTCAGTCCATGGTAGACAATGTAAAAAAGGAGCTGGATCGTCTGGATAATGCAAGAACAGCGGTAAAGAACCAGATCCAGCATATGTATAAAAACGGAGCACCCCTCCCCAAAGAGCAGGAGCTGACCTTGAAACGTCAGCTGAAGCTCTTAAGTGGCGGCAGCTTTCAGCGGGCCGTGGAAAGCATGATCACGACAGAAAAGGTCAGTGCAGCCTACGCAGTCCAGACAACCAGGGATGAGCTTGCCAATGTGTTCCGCAAGCTGGAGGACGAGGCTGTCAAAGAACAGATCGAAAATATCAGGGAGATCTCCGAGCTGCTGATCGGCGCCATGGGTGGCTCCCATGCACGGATCAATCTGGGAGATGAGCCAGTGATCCTTGCAGCAGAGCAGCTTTCCCCCAATGAACTTCTGGAGATGAACAAAGCCAGTCTTCTGGCGGTAGTCATGCATCAGGGGTCTGTTATTTCCCATGTATCGATCATGGCAAAATCCATGGAAGTCCCCACCCTGGTCGAGGTGGAGATACAGAAAGAATGGGATGGCCATATGGCTATTGTAGATGGGTATACAGGAACACTGTATATCGATCCGGAGCCGGAGCTTCTTAAGGAATATGAGATCCGTCATGCAGCAGATAAGGAAGAGCGGGAAGAACTTTTGAGACTTCGGAACCAGAAGGATATCACAGTCGATGGCAAGGAGATCAAGCTTCTGGCAAACATCGGAAATCTGGACGATCTGAATACGGTTCTTTATTACGGAGCGGCAGGTATCGGCCTTCTCCGAAGTGAATTCCAGTATCTCGGAAGAGAGAATTATCCAAGAGAGAATGAGCTGTTCCGTGCTTATAAAAAAGTAGCCGAGGGTATGGATGAACGTCCGGCAGTGATACGTACCGTGGACTTGGGGGCAGACCGTCAGGCAGAATATATGGCAATTCCTGATGAGGTCAATCCTATGATGGGAAACCGTGGCATCCGCCTCTGCCTTGATCGCAAAAAAATGTTCAAAGCGCAGCTTCGGGCTATTTACCGTGCAAGTGCCTATGGAAATATCAACCTGATGTATCCGATGATCACGTCCGAGGATGAGTTGGATGAGATCGAGAAGCTGATCCGGGAGGTAAAAAAGGGTCTGGATGAGAAGAACATTCCTTACAAAAACATCCGTACCGGAATTATGATCGAAACACCGGCAGCGGTCATGATCAGTGAAGAACTTGGAAAACGTGTGGATTTTCTGAGCCTTGGAACCAATGACCTGACTCAGTATACCCTGGCTATGGACCGGCAGAATCTTCTTTTGAAGGATAAATACAACGATCATCATCCGGCGCTTGTAAAGATGATCCGCATGGTAACAGAGGCAGGACATAAGTCAGGATGTGAAGTTTACATATGCGGAGAGTTGGCAGCAGATTCCAATCTTACAGAAGCTTTTATCCAGATGGGAGTGGACGGCCTTTCCGTTGTTCCTGCCTGTGTACTTCCAGTGCGAAAAGCAATCCGCAGCTCCTATGCGGATGAGGCAAACCGGCCGGCGGAAGCAGTAAAAGAGAAATAATATCCGAAAAAACAAAAATCCTGAGAATTTCTATGTTGATATCTGTTGATATCTCACATAGGATCCTCAGGATTTTTTTGACGGAATCTTTCACTCACGGCTTATTGCTGTTCTCAATTGAAGCAGTGCGTGGAAACATATCTGTTCCGGTTAAAGTTATCGAAGTCCAAGCACCTGGGCGGTTTCCGAAATAAACTCCGGTGTGGTACCACAGCATCCGCCGATCACGGAAGCACCGTTGTCCACCAGCACCTTCATATAACCTGCAAAATCCCCAGGGGTCATGCTGTAAACTGCATTTCCAAGATCATCGATCTGGGGCATTCCCGCATTGGGTTTGGCGATGACAGGAATGGAAACGTTCTCTTTGATATTGCGGATAACCGATACCAGCTGATCCGGGCCAACCGAGCAGTTGATGCCGACAGCGTCTGCACCTGCAGCTTCCAGGGACATGGCAGCCTCTATGGCATTTCCGCCGCTGAAGATACTTCCATCTGCTTCTACAGTCACGGTACAGATGATAGGAAGCTCGCAGACACTCTGGCAGGCGTCTACAGCAGCCAGTGTCTCCTCGATGTTGATCATGGTTTCCGCTACGATCAGGTCCACACCTGCGTCACGGAGATAGCCGATCTGTTCCTGATAGACTTCGAAGGCTTTTTCGTAAGTCATGTCACCGGCCGGTGCCATCATCTTGCCGGTGGTGGTGATATCACCTGCTACTAAAACACCCTCCGGTGCAATCTCCTTTGAATAGCCGGCCAGGGTATGATTGATCTGTTCGATCTGATCCTCCAGTCCGTGCATAGTGAGGTTAATACGGTTTCCGCCGAAGGTAGGCGCATAGATGATATGGCTTCCTGCCTCGATGTATGCCTTCTGCAGAGACTGGATCACATCTTTGTGCTCAAGCACCCAGCTCTCTGTGCAGACACCACGTGGCATGCCGGCCTTCATCAGGTTGGAGCCGGTAGCACCATCCAGCAGCAGGACATGATTTTCGGTCAGTTTCTGAAATTCCTGTTTTGTCATATGTTTATATCCTCCTTATGGCAGCCAATCACGGTTGGCAAAAAATAAGGCTCCTCCTGTAACCGCTGCACTCATTGCCGTGGGTTTATTTTAACACAGGGAATAAAAATAATCTATCCTGTTTCTGAGTCGGAAAATAAAAATTAGGCAAATTGTACATATTTGGCGGCTTTTCTGTCGAATAAAGAACTTGCGTATTAAGAAATGAGATTGTATAATAATCTGTAGACATGCCCAAGGGGCAAGACTGTCATCAGATAGAACATAAAGGTAAAGGTGAAAAGGAATTATGATTAAAGTTAAACTGAGCAACTGGAAGTCTGATCACCAGATGGATGAGGCTTATAAAGCTCTGCGAACAAATATCCAGTTCTGCGGAGCAGATAAGAAAGTGATCGCACTTACCAGCTGTACTCCTAATGAGGGAAAGAGCAGTGTGGCATTTAATCTTGCTGCCTCTCTTGCTGAGAGCGGCAAATCTGTGCTTCTGATCGATGCCGATCTGCGTAAATCCGTTTTGATGGGACGTGTGACAGTAGACCAGGAGGTTATGGGACTTGCCCATTATCTTTCCAAGCAGGCCAAGCTTTCCGACGTGATCTGTGCCACTACACTTCCGAAGTTCCATATTATCTTCTCCGGTATCGTACCTCCGAACCCGGCAGAGCTTCTCGGAAACAGACTTTTCAAGGATATGATCCGTGTGGTAAGAGATGTTTATGATTATGTTATTGTAGATACACCGCCGCTTGGACTGATCATCGACAGTGCTATCATAGCAGATTCCTGTGACGGATCTGTAATCGTCGTTGAATCCGGTACCATCAGCTATCGTTTTGTACAGGAAGTAAGAGATCAGCTTGCCAAGAGCAACTGTCCGATCCTGGGAACCATCCTGAACAAGGTGGACTACAGCAAGGCCGGCAATTACGGTCACTATGGCAAGTATGGTAAATACGGCAAGTACGGCAAGTATGGTTCCTACGGAGATTATGGTGAGAGCAGCAGTAAATAAAAAGACATTGACAACAGAAATGAGTGGGTTATTTTAATGAAGGGACTTTATGATATTCATTGTCATATCCTCCCCGGGGTGGATGACGGTGCAAGAAACATGGAAGAATCACTCTGGATGCTCAATAAGGAGTATCAGGAGGGCGTACGTCATGTGATCCTGACACCACATTTCCGGTATGATATGTTTGAGCCGCATATGAACATTGTGACAAGACAGTTCATGCAGCTGCGCAGAGCAGCCATGAATATTGGCGATGAAGGCATGAGGCTTTATCTGGGCTGTGAACTCCATTCCAGTATGGATATGGTGGAATGCCTTAAGAAGGGACGGCGGCTTACCCTTGCAGGTTCCAGATATGTGCTTGTGGAATTCAGCAACGGAGATGAGAAAAATTATATTGAAGAACGGGTCAGAAGTCTTCTGATGAATGGTTTTATCCCGATCATCGCTCATGTGGAACGTTATAAGGCTACCCGGAACGATATCGGATTCCTGACAGAGCTGAAGGATATGGGAGCACATATCCAGGTCAACGCAGATACCATCAGCGGTCAGGACGGATTCGGGGCAAAAACCTTCGCACGGAAAGTCATGAAGCATGGGCTTCTGGATTTTGTCGGTTCCGACGGACACCGTAAGACGGAGCGTATCCCGGAGATCGGCAAATGTGTCGCCAAAATGGAAAAAACAATGGGGAGCGAATATGTAAAGAAGATCTTTATCAAAAATCCCCGGAAAATCACAGGGTAATGGAGAAAAGAAATGGAAAATCAGACTGTTAACAACAACGACGAAGTAGAGATCGATCTTGGTGAGGTATTTCACCTGTTACTGAGCAAGCTGGGTGTTATCATTTTATCCGGTATTGTTTTCTGCCTGGCAGCTGTTATGGGAACCATGCTTCTGATCACACCGAAGTATGAATCCACAACCAAGATCGTGGTACTGTCCAAGCAGGACAGCAGCACACTGACCAATCAGGATATCCAGACGAGTACATCACTGACAAAGGACTATGCGGAGCTGATCAAGAGCCGTACAGTTACCGAGGGTGTGATCGCACAGCTGAACCTGGATATGACACATGAGAAGCTCCTTAAGAAGCTTTCCGTAGATACACCAATCGATACACGAGTAGTATCCATCACAGTTACAGATACCGATCCTTATACAGCGGCAGAGATCGCAAATGCAGTAAGAGATATTGCTTCCAAGCATATCCAGCAGGTTATGGATATCAAGGCAGTAAATGTGGTAGAGACAGCAAACATTCCGGATGAGCCGTCAAGCCCAAGCGTACCGAAAAACGGTGTGATCGGCGGACTTCTGGGTATACTTCTGGCAGCAGCCGTTGTGATCATCGTATATCTGACGAATGATACCGTAAAGACACCGGAAGACGTAGAAAAATATCTTGGATTAAGTGTACTTGGTACGATTCCGTACTCTTCCAAAATGGGCAAGAAATCCAAAAAGAAAAAGAAACGTCACGCATAAAAATAACAACAACGGATCAAAGTGTTGGGAAAGGCCGGGAGCAGCAAAAATATGAAGAAATTTTTTGTGTTTTTATTAGTGGTCATCTGCCTTGGTATGGGAGCCGGTGTAGTATACATGAAGAGCTCTGAGGATAATGAAGGACCGAAGATCACATTTGAAGAGGGAAAAGATACAAATTATACATCCGATATGACAGAAGAAGATCTTCTGAAGGGTGTAAAGGCACAGGATGACAGGGACGGAGATGTTACAGATTCTCTTACCGTAGAAACCATATATCCGAAGAACGACGGAAAACAGGTTTCCGTTATCTTTGTTGCAAAAGACAAAAACAACAATGTAACAAAAAAAGAATTTACCATGGAGGCTCAGGACGGCAGCGCCGAAAATCCGCAGCTGGGACTGATCGATAATGATGGACTCCCAGAGGACGGAGATTCCGCAGACACCACAGAGCCGGCAGAAGAGACAGATATGCAGGATGGGACAGAGGCAGACAGCACAGATGCTGAAAGCGGAGATTCCACAGAAGGAGAACTGACCCCGGAGGAACAGGCGCAGAAGACACAGGAAGACAAGATCGAGCAGCTCTCTCCGCAGGATCCAAAGATGTATCTGACTACCTATTACGTAGAGGTACCAGTAGGAACTACGTTGGATAAATTAAGCTATGTAAAGGATATCCAGGATGATACAGAATCAACCAGTGATCTTTTCAAAAAAATCCAGATCACCGGTGATGTAAATACAGCCGCACCGGGAACTTACGAGCTTACATATTATGTAGTCGACAACAGTGGAAACAGCTCCAACGGAGCAGTACTGACTGTTGTTGTAAAATAGTGCATGATACCCCTCCTTGGTCTTCAAAATACCGGAGGGGGGGGGTAAAATAAACACAGTATAACATACTGTAAGCGAGGGAAGGCGTATAAAAGGATATGTATCAAAAAGAAAACAGTAGCTGGGTAAAACATGCGGATTTTGCGATCTGCGATATGCTGTGTCTGCAGCTTGCGTTTGTACTTGCATACTGGATCCGAAACGGGATCGATCAGCCATACGAGACAGAGCTGTACCGAAATGTGGCAGTGGTGATGTTTCTTATCCAGCTGATGGTCACATTTTTTAATGAGAGCTTCAGCGGAGTTCTGCGAAGAGGAATGCTGGTGGAACTGAAGAAAACCTTTGAACAGTGTACACTGGTCTGCCTTCTGGTTCTGGCATATATGTTTCTTTTAAGAATTGGAAACAATTATTCCAGAATGATCCTGCTGATCACCTATGTGCTTTATACCTGCTTCAGCTATTGCGGCAGACAGGCACTGAAGAAATTCCTGAAGGATCGCAGATACGAAGAAAGCGAGAAACGATCTCTGCTGATCGTTACAGTCAGTGAAGATGCAGACAATGTGGTGGAAACCATCCGCAAGAATAATTACGGAACCTATCATCTGGCAGGAATTGTTTTTATGGATTGTGACAGGAAGGGAGCATCCGTCTGTGGAGTTCCGGTAGTAGCCGGGAAGGAGGATATGGTCTCCTATATCCATAAGAACTGGATCGACGAAGTATTTTTTGCAGTACCTAAGCAAATCCCAATCCCGGAGCAGATGATCAAGGATTGTTCTGCAATGGGAGTTGTCATCCATATGAGACTGGCAACCATGAAATCCCTTGGCAAGAACCAGGTGGTGGAGGAACTTGGCGGATACACCGTGCTTTCCAGCAGTATCCACATTGTAACGCCGCGCCAGATGTTTGTTAAGAGAGCCATGGATATAGCAGGCGGTCTGGTAGGCTGTCTTTTTACAGGAATCGCAGCGATCTTTCTGGTTCCGGCCATCAAGATCAAATCTCCGGGTCCTGCATTTTTTTCACAGGTCCGCATGGGAAAGAACGGTCGTCCGTTCAAGATCTATAAATTCCGCTCCATGTATATGGATGCAGAAGAACGCAAAAAAGAACTGATGAAACAGAATAATGTAAAAGACGGAATGATGTTCAAAATGGATGATGATCCACGAATCATCAAAGGAGTAGGACATTTTATCCGAAAGACATCCCTGGATGAATTTCCGCAGTTCTGGAATATTCTGAAAGGAGATATGAGCCTTGTAGGAACCAGACCGCCGACAATGGATGAGTGGGAGAAGTACGAGCTTCACCATCGCAAACGTCTGGCCATCAAGCCGGGACTTACCGGTATGTGGCAGGTAAGCGGTCGAAGTGATATCACGGATTTCGAGGAAGTCGTAGAGCTTGATACGAAGTACATTGCCGAATGGTGTCTGAAGCTGGACATTGAGATCCTGGTTAAGACAGTTATGGTCGTTTTCCGCGGAAGCGGCGCGAAATGATCAATACATATTGAGATTCGAATATAATGACCCGGACTGCGGAGGTGCAGTCCGGGGATAAAAATAAATTAGATAAGTTATAAATATAAAAGAGGAAGTTAAAAATGCAGATTTTATTGATCATGCTGATTGTAGTACTTCTCGCGTTCTTGGTCCTGCTTCTGGCATTGGCAAAACAAAGTCCCAGGGAAAAGCAGACAGAAGACAAAGAGCAGGAAGAATACATCAGGGATTATGCAGAAACAGTAAGACAGACCGGAGGAAGTATGAAGAAGTTAGAACATTGGAAAGTAATTGCGATATATCTGATCATCTATGACATAATAGCTGTTAATTTTTCTTATTTTATGGCGCTGCTGGTGAGATTCGATTTTCGGTATTCCTCGATCCCCACAGATTATTTTGCTGCATGGAGGAGTTTTGCACCGATCTATACCATTATCATCCTGGCAGTGTTTGGATGCATGCATCTGTATAACAGTGTATGGCGTTTCGCAAGCTTCCATGAGCTGATCAAGATCACGGTAGCAACTGTGATCACAGGCGTTCTGCATATTGCGGGTATCACGATCTTCTGGGGACGGATGCCGGCCTCCTATTATCTGATCGGTGTCATGCTGCAGTTTTTCCTGACTGTAGGCGTACGTTTCTCCTATCGTTTTGTACTTCTTGAGCGGAACCGCAGAGAAAAGAGCGAGCGTGAAGAGCGGAGCAAAAACGTGATGATCATCGGTGCAGGAGAAGCGGGAAGAACTATTGTCCGGGAACTTCAGAATGCAAAGGAAACCAATTCCAGAGTACGCTGCCTGATCGATGACAATCCGAATAAATGGGGAAGATACATGGAAGGAGTTCCGGTGGTAGGCGGAAGAGACGATATTTTTCTCAATGTAGATAAGTATCATATCAATCAGATCCTTCTTGCGATTCCGACTGCAACCCCGCATCAAAAGCGGGATATCCTGAACATCTGCAAGGAAACCGGATGCGAGCTGAAGCAGCTTCCGGGTGTATATCAGCTTGTAAACGGAGAAGTATCCTTGAGCAAGATGAAAAAAGTAGCAGTGGAGGATCTTCTCGGACGAGACACCATCAAAGTCAACATGTCAGAAATCTTTCAGTATCTGAAGGGCAAAAGGATTCTGGTAACAGGAGGCGGCGGCTCCATCGGAAGCGAGCTCTGCCGTCAGATCGCAGGTCATGAGCCGGAGCTCCTGGTGATCTTCGATATTTATGAAAATAACGCTTACGACATTGAACAGGAGCTGAAGGCCAGTTATCCGAACCTGAACCTGAAGGTACTGATCGGCTCCGTCCGTGACAGCAAAAGGATCAACTGGGTATTTGAAACCTACAAGCCGGAGATCGTATATCATGCAGCCGCACATAAGCACGTGCCGCTGATGGAGAACAGCCCCTGTGAGGCGATCAAGAACAATGTGGTAGGAACCTATAAGACTGCGTATGCGGCAATGATGAACGGCTGCCAGCGATTTGTGCTGATCAGTACCGACAAGGCCGTAAACCCGACCAACATCATGGGCGCCAGCAAACGACTCTGCGAAATGGTAGTCCAGAGCATGAACATGGTCAGCCACAACGGACACACCGACTGGCTGCCACGACTTGGCGGACACAGAAAGGATACCCTGGATGCACTTCATGATAACGAAGGCCAGGCATATGTAAGTGAGAACCCTGCATCAGAAGCAGGAACCGGCACAGAATTCGTAGCTGTACGATTCGGAAACGTTCTCGGCAGCAACGGAAGCGTAATCCCGCTGTTCAAGCGCCAGATTGAAAAAGGCGGTCCTGTCACCGTCACACATCCGGACATCATCCGTTACTTTATGACTATCCCGGAGGCCGTAAGCCTTGTCCTCCAGGCAGGAACCTACGCCAAAGGCGGCGAGATCTTCGTCCTGGACATGGGAGCTCCGGTAAAAATCGACACCCTTGCCCGAAACCTGATCAAGCTTTCCGGCTACACACCGGATGTAGACATCAAAGTTACCTACACCGGTCTCCGCCCGGGCGAAAAGCTCTACGAAGAAAAGCTGATGGCCGAGGAAGGCATGGAGAAAACTCCAAACGACCTCATCCACATCGGCAAACCCATCGAAATGGATGTACAGGAATTCTTCAAACAGCTGGAAGTCCTGGCAGCATACGGCTACGCCAACAGCGAAAAGATCCGAGACATTGTAGCCGCGATCGTACCGACCTATCACTCTGCGGATTCCGACCTGAAGCTGCATAAGAAGGTGTATGAGGAACTGATGAGTGAGGCGGCTGTGGCTGCGGAGAAGAACTGATAACTGATCAATAATTTACATATAAGAAAACGAAGGAGTGTTGAAAAAATGAAAATCTCATTTTCACCGCCAGATATTACAGAGGCAGAAATCGAACAGGTAGCAGAAGCTTTAAGATCCGGGTGGATCACCACCGGACCGAAAACAAAAGAGCTGGAAAGAGAAGTAGCGGATTTATGCGGTACCAATAGAGCTGTATGCCTGAACTCTCAGACTGCATGTGCGGAAATGACACTTCGCCTTCTGGGAATTCACGAAGGCGATGAAGTGATCACCTGCGCTTATACCTATACCGCAAGTGCATCGGTGGTGTGTCATGTCGGGGCAAAGCTGGTTCTTATTGATACACAGGAAGATTCTCTGGAAATGGATTATAACAAGCTGGCAGAAGCTATTACAGAAAAAACAAAAGTAATCATTCCGGTGGATCTTGGCGGAGTGCCATGCGACTATGACAGGATTTTCTCTATCGTAGAAGAGAAAAAGAAGCTTTTCCATCCAGACAATAAGCTTCAGGAAGCAATCGGAAGAGTCATTGTAATGGCAGATGCAGCACATGCATTTGGTGCAACCTGGCATGGAAAACCAGTGGGAAGCATTGCGGATTTTTCAAACTTCAGCTTCCATGCAGTGAAAAACTTTACAACAGCAGAAGGCGGCGCTGTGGCATGGAGAGATATCGAAGGAATTGATAATGAAGAAATCTATCATCAGTATCAGCTGTTATCACTTCATGGTCAGTCAAAGGATGCCCTTGCCAAAACGCAGCTTGGAGCATGGGAGTATGACATCATCGGACCTTGGTTCAAATGCAATATGACCGATGTAGTTGCCGGAATCGGACTGGCGCAGATGAAACGGTATAAAGCTTTGCTTGCAAGAAGAAAAGAAATCATCAGCAGATATGATGCAGCATTTAAACCACTTGGCATCGAAGTGCTGGATCATTACAACGAAGAGCATCAGTCCTCCGGACACCTGTACATCACCAGAATTCCGGGAATCACTTTGGAGCAGAGACACGAGATTATCGTCAAAATGGCAGAAAAAGGTGTTGCCTGCAACGTACATTACAAACCACTGCCAATGATGACTGCTTATAAAAATATGGGATTTGACATTAAGGATTACCCGAATGCTTATAAGCGATTTGAAAATGAGATCACATTGCCGCTGCATACGAAATTGACGGATGAGGAAGTGGAGTATGTGATTGAGATGTTTTGTGAGGTTGTGAAGGAATATATCCTAAAAGTTAGAGGTGTTGGATGTTAAAAAAATGGGATGAACTTCCGGAGTTCATGCAGTGTAGAGAAGTCAGAGAATATTATAATATTTTAGCAAAGAAAAAATTTAGCCTTAAATTAAAAAGATTATTTGATGTAATTGTTGCCAGCTTAATGCTTATAATTTTTTCTGTTCCTATGTTACTAATAGCAGTAATGATAAAGATGGATTCACCAGGTTCTGTATTTTATCGTCAGGAGAGAATCACTGCATATGGAAAAAAATTTAGAATTCATAAATTCAGAACAATGGTAAATGATGCGGATAAAATTGGAACAACGGTTACGGTTGATGAAGATTCAAGAATAACTAAAGTAGGATTAAAATTAAGGAATTTAAGAATTGATGAGTTTCCACAGTTATTAGATATCCTGTCAGGAAATATGAGTTTTGTGGGAACCAGGCCAGAAGCAACAAAATATGTAAAACAATACACAAAAGAGATGTGCGCTACATTATTGCTGCCAGCAGGCATCACATCAGAAGCGAGCATACGTTATAAAGATGAGGCAAGATTGTTAAATCAGGCTGAAAATGTAGATGAAATCTATGTGAAGAAAATATTACCTGAAAAAATGAAATACAATCTCAAAAGCATTAGAAATTTTAGCTTGAGTGAAGAAATAAAAACAATGTTTAGAACAGTAATGGCTGTTTTAGGAAAAGAGTATTTGGAATGAATGATATTAAGACGGAAGAATTGCAAAATAAGATGTTAGAAATGCTGTTATATTTTGATGAATTTTGTAGAGAAAATTCATTAAAGTATTATGTTTGCGGTGGTTGCTTGATTGGAGTCGTACGGCATAAGGGATTTATTCCATGGGATGATGATATAGATTTGTTTATGCCGAGACCTGATTATGAAAGACTGGCAAAAATCTGGAATCAAAATGCTGATGTTAAAAAGTTTGTTTACTGCCGTACAAATAAAATGCATGTGTATCATGATGGCGGATCATCTATAAGAGATATCAGAACAACGTATATTAATAAGCATAGTGTTAATGAAGATATTGAACATGGAATTGCATTGGAAATAATGCCTATAGATGGTTGTCCAACATTTTTCTTATCAAGATGGAGACAATTGTTTAATGCATTTGTTTTTAATTTATTTAACGTACAACGGTTACCAGATAATAAAGGTAAAATGTTGAGAACATTTTCAGAAGTTATATATAAATTGTTTCCGTCTCAGAATGTCAGATATAAAATATGGAAACATGCTGAAAATGTAATGGTGAAATATAACTGGGATGATTGTAAGTATGTGACAGAATTAGTCGGAAGTATAAAAGGAATGCTGATTAAACATCCGAAAGAAGATTTTGATAATGTTGTTTTAAAAGATTTTGAAGGATATAAAATTCCGGTAATGGCTGGCTATAAAAGATATTTGAAAGAAATATGGGGAGATTATATGCAACTTCCTCCAGAAGAAAAAAGAGTTGCAAAACACGATGTTGTATATATGAATTTGAATGAACCGTATACTAAATTTAAAGGCATATATTATTGCAAAAATAAGGGGTAAATTATTGTTGAGGGATAAGAAAATAGCAATATATGTATTCAAGATTAGTAAATATAGAACCCAATTGATGGGCCTAGCAGCTATGTGGGTTCTGGGACATCATATATTTACAGAATTGTACGATTCGGTATCAATTCCCGTAATTTCGCAGATTTTTGCAAGAGGGAATATTGGAGTAGATATATTTCTTATAGTATCTGGAATGGGCTTGTTTGTTTCTGTGAGTAAAAAAAGTAACATTACAGAGTTTTATAAAAAAAGATTTATAAAAGTTGTTATGCCATGGATTTTGATGTCTGTACCTTATTGGAGTTTTATATATGTCTTACAAAAAAATAATAGTTTTGTGAATTTTTTTTATGATTTATTTGGAATCTCATTTTGGACAGATGGGATTTCAACAACATGGTATGTAGAATTTATTATTCTTATGTATTTACTGTATCCAATTATTTATAAAATACAAAAAAAGAATCTGAATTATATAAAACTGGCTATAATAATGGCTATTTTGGTTAATTTTATTGTCTACTTCTTTTTTACAGAATGGTACATAAAAGTAGATAAAGCTCTGATGAGAGTACCTGCATTTTTAATAGGGAGTGTATTAGGTGAATTACTTTTTGAAAAAGAGAGAAAAGAAGAATGTACGAATATAATAACAATTTATGCATTAATGACAACGATTATATTTCTGTTGAGTCCATTTATAAGAAAAATCAATCATGAGTTCGGGATAATGATGTATTTTTTAGGGGCTTTTGGAATTGCGTTTATATTAATAACAATAGCATCGTGGATATTAGATTTGCAAAAAGGAAGCCTATTAAATAATGTGTTGATATTTATAGGTAAGATGTCATTAGAAGTGTATTTAATGAATGTATTTGTGAGAAATATCATAGTTGAATTGGGTATTGGAATGAACGCTTCAAATGATAGGAAGATTTGCATAATGCTTCTTACATCATTTTTTATAGTTGGAATCAGTTGGATATATAGCAAACTTGATAATGCGGTTGCGAATATAGTGGAAAGGAAGTTAATAAAATGAATATTGCAGTGATTTTTGCAGGTGGAACAGGGCAAAGGATGAATAGCAGGACAAAACCGAAACAGTTTTTAGAGTTACATGGAAAGCCGATACTTATATATACATTGGAAATATTTCAAAATCATAAAGACATTGATGGAATCGTTCTTGTAACATTAAAGGATTGGATTGAGTATTGTGAGGAATTAAAAGAAAAATATAATTTAACAAAACTTAAATCAATTGTTCCGGGAGGAAAAACTGCAACAGAATCTGCGTTCAACGGATTGACCAGAGCAAATGAGTTATTTCCTTCAGATAGTGTAGTTCTTATACATGATGGAGTAAGACCATTAATAGATGAAGAAACCATCACAAAAAATATTGAATGTGTTAAAACAAACGGAACAGCTATTACAGTATCTCCGGCTATCGAGACAATAACGGTATCTGATTCGAATGAAGATAATGGAGTAATAAAAAAGGTTATTGAAAGATCTAAATGTCAAATGGCACGAGCACCTCAGGGATTTTTCTTAAATGAAATTTTAAATGTATATAAGAGAGCTACAAATGATAAAGAGATAAGTTTTATAGATTCAGCAACTATGATGATGCATTATGGCTATGAATTGTATACGGTATATGGAAAAGCAGAAAATATTAAGATAACTACGCCAACTGATTTTTTTATGTTTAGAGCAATTGTCGATGCAAGAGAAAATACACAAATTTTTGGAATTTAGAGGAGAAAAATAGGATGTGGTTGGAACAATCTTTGTATCAGGAAGATATGGAATATATTTTGCAGTCTAAATTTTTTGATTGGAATTTAGTGAAAAATTCTACAATTTTAGTAACTGGTGGAACAGGACTTATTGGTTCAACATTAATTAACAGTTTGGTATATGCAAATATAAAAAAAACTTACAATATCAAAATTTTGTCTATAGTTAGAGATATAAAAAAAGCAGAAAGAATGTTTTTTGAACAAATCGAGAGTCAGTCAAAGTTGAAATTTATAGAAGGTAGTATGGAGAACATACCTGGCATCGAGGAGAATATTGATTATATTATTCACTGTGCAAGTCCTACTGCGAGCTCATTTTTTGTTGAACATCCAGTTGAAACGATAAAAACGGCGGTGGAAGGAACCATTAATATTTTAGAGTTGGCGAAAAGCAAAAAAGTAAAAGGTATGGTATATCTTTCCAGTATGGAAATTTACGGAAAAGTGGAAAAAGATGAAACGTTACAAGAGACAGAATTAGGCTATATTGATCCTCTTAATGTTAGAAACTGTTATCCGGAAAGTAAGAGAATTTGCGAGAATTTATGTGCCAGTTATGCAGCTGAATATCAAGTACCTGTTTATCAGATAAGATTGGCGCAAACTTTTGGACCGGGAATTGCGTATGAAGATAAAAGAGTATTTGCAATGATGGCAAGAAATGCAATAGAAGGAAAAGACATTATTCTTCAGACAAAGGGAGATAGTAAACATCCTTATGTTTATACAGCACAAGCAGCAACTGCAATTTTTACAGTGCTCTTGAATGGAAATGTAGGGGAATCATATAATGTGTCTAATCCGGTTACATACTGTTCGATTTATGAAATGGGAAAACTGGTTGCAGAAAAACTTACTGATGGAAAAATAAAAGTGAAAATTGCAAAAGATGGGGATGTTTCAAAATATCCGGATACTAGTTACTTAAACTTAGATATAACTAAAATTGAAAAATTAGGCTGGAAGCCAGAATATGATCTTTTATGGATGTATGATAGATTGATAAAAACAATGTAGAGGAATTATGAAAAATTTAATAATAGAATTAAGCAAAATCATGTTACATGTTTTTTTTATATTTCCTATAAAAAATAATAGGATTTTTTTCAGTGCTTATAGTGGTAGACAATATTCATGTAATCCTAAATATATATCGGAATGGATTGAAAAAAATTATTCTGGGAAGTTTGAAATAATCTGGGCATTTGAAAAAAAAGAGATGTTTCAGAATGTGAACAATACAGATATAAAGTGTGTGAAATTTAAAAGTATTCAACATCTGTATTATTTATTAACATCAAAAGTGGTTGTAGATAATGTAGAGAGTTGGTCAATCCTTCCGAAAAGAAATGGACAGTATATTGTTAATACATGGCACGGTGGAGGAGCATATAAAGGAGTTGGTTTAAGAAGAAAAGATACATCCAAAATGTTGGATAAGAATATGCTGAAAAAAAATGAAAGAATTTCTGTTTATTTGTCAAGTAGCAAAGCTTTTTCACAGATGACATTGAGAGATTCTTTTCACTATAAAGGCGAAATTATAGAATATGGAATGCCAAGGAATGATTTACTTTTAGAAAATAATGAAAAGAAAAAAAGTTTCATAAGAAAAAAACTGGGAATTCCAGAAAATATAAAGATTGTGATTTATGCGCCAACATTCAGACATAATTTGGAATATAAATACATGCTTAATTATAATAGGACATTAAAAGCTTTGGAGGCGAAATCTGGGAATGAATGGATTATGTTGGTTAGAACCCATTACTATTTGGAAGGCAATGGTTCCAGTACTCTTAATGTAAAAAATGTTTCAGATTATCCAGATATGCAAGAATTATTACTTGTCAGCGATGTATTAATTACAGATTATTCTTCATCTATATGGGATTTTTCTTTAATGAAAAAACCAGGATTTTTATTTATGCCTGATTATAATGACTATATGGACGAAAGAGAATTATATACACCTATACAGGAATGGCCGTACCCGGCATGCTTTTCGATGAATGATTTAGAAAAAGAAATTAAAGAATATAATTCCGTAACAGCTGAAAAGAGAATAGATATTCATCATAGTAAATTAGGAATATGCGAAAGTGGAAAAGCTACTGAGATAATTGGGAAGAAAATTATTAAATGGTGTAATTATCAATAAAAAGTAGCTATACAGCAGAGCGGAAAGGATAATACTTTATATGTATGTGAAAAGTAAAATTAGAATTCGATTAAATGATGGAAATGGAGAGCTTCTTTTAATGGCTCTATTTTTGACAACATTTTATTTGTATCGAGATCTGGGAATTACAACATTAATAGGTTGGGGAATCATTCTGCTTTTTTCACTTTTGAATATTGTTATAAAGTTGCAGTGCAATTTGTCAGTAAGATTATCATTCGAAAAAATAGCATATTTATTTATAACAATTATAATTGGATTGTTTTTTTTAAGATTATCATCTAGACATGATGCCGATGAAAGGCTTTATATAATTGCAATGCTAGTTATGACAGTAGTTGTTTTTGTGGCGGAGCCTTCGTTATCAGAAATTGTGAAAACTTGCAAAGTATTTAAAGTTATGTCATGTCTTATTGCAATGTGGATACTATTTTTTAAAGTATTTCCTAATATTTATTGGGCGACGGTTTATAAATTTATTGATGTAGCGTGCAAACAATTAGCTGCATATTATGTCCCCCGCGGTTATGGTATTCCATTAGGTGGATCATTCACAATCGCATATTATATTATGACTGTTGGAATTTTAATAATGTTTGTAGAAGTGGTTTCGGGTAAAAGACAAAAAGAAAATGTAATAGGTACGGCACTTATCATCTTGGCTATGATAGCGGAAGGAAGAAGAGGAGAATTAATAGCAGTAATATTTGCGTTGTTATTTTTGTTTTTACTATCGAAAGATACTACGCATTTTTTGATGAAAATAACTGTTATCATAATTGGAATTGTAATAATAATGGCATTTTACAAGAGAATATTAGAATGTGCAGAATCAATCCCGTTCCTTAGTCGATATGTAAAATCTATACAAGGTATTATGATGGGTGCAGATATTACATCAGGAAGAACTGAATTATGGAGAACTGCATGGGAATTATTTAAAGAAAATTCAATATTTGGAATAGGATTTGGAGGTTTTGCTTATCATATTTCTGGGTCCTTCAGATCAATTCATGGACAAGATGTCATGGATGTTCATAATTGTACATTACAGCTATTATGTGAAAATGGAATTATAGGAACTGTAATTTTAATGATTCCTATGTTGCTTTTGTTTATTGGGTCATATCATAGAATGATGACAATAAAGAAGCAAATGAATTTAAATATATTTTATGAATATGCATTTAAGATAGATGCTGTTGCATTTGGAATTCAAATTTTCTTTTTTATTCTTTCACAGTTAGATCCGGCATTTTATAAACCTGTTTTTTGGGGCTTTTACGGATTTTCAATTATTCTTATGTATGGAGCAAGAAAACTTATATCTTTAGGAAAAACGAATGTATATGAAGAAAGGAAAAAAATTGAAAATAAATAATCTGGATAATATTCCTGAAAATTTAAAAGCAACCTTTGTTTTTGCGATTGCATCTTTTGCAACTAGTGGAATTAATTATATTACGACTCCTATTTTTACGAGAATTCTTACGACATCAGAATATGGACTTATTTCCGTATATAATTCGTGGTTTGAGATTGTTAGGGTATTTGCGTCATTGACTCTGATATTTCCGGGAATTTTGAATGTGGGATTGTATGAACATAGTAATAACCGCTGGAAATATTTATCAAGCATGTTGGGAATGACTGCCTGTTCAACAGTGGTGCTTTCTTTGATTTATGCTATGTTTTATAAAAAAGTAAATACTTTTTTTGAGCTCCCTATGAATGCAATAATATTGATGCTTATTATGTGCTTTTTTCAACCTGCAACCATTTTTTGGACTCAAAAGCAGCGATATGAGATAAAATATAAATCTACTTTTTGTGTGTCAGTAGGAACTGCAGTAATGGCACAAATCGTATCTATAATTGCCGTAATTTGTTTGAAAAAGTATGATTACAATATGGGCATTGTTAGGTTATGGAGTGCAGGTATAGTTAATCTATGTGTGGCAGTTTTTTTATACATTTATATATACAGACATGGAAAAAAATATGTAGATGGCATTTTATGGAAATCTACACTATTTGTTGCATTACCATTGATACCTCATTATTTATCAACAGTTGTTTTAAGCAGTATTGATAAAATAATGATAAGCCAAATGATTGATCAAAATAAAACGGGTGTTTATTCTTTAGCAGCGATTTTGTCTGCTATTGGAGTTTTAGTTTGGAGAGCATTAAGTGTAACATATACTCCGTTTGTTAATAGTAAATTAGGTGAAAGAGATTTTAAAGCAATAAGAGAAGCAGTCAAACCGCTCCTGGTGGTAGTTGCATTATTTTGTATTTTAACTGCATTGGCAGCTCCGGAAATTATAGGAATATTAGCAACAAAAGAGTATTATGAGGGGATTTATGTTGTTCCACCTATAGCAGCAGGAATATATACAACAGCACTTTATGATAATTTTACGGCGATCTCTTTTTTTCATAAAAAATCGTTTAATATAATGATGGCTACAGTTATAGCTGCTATATCAAATATTATTATGAACTATGTGTTTATTAAACAGTATGGGTATATTGCGGCTGGATATACGACCTTAGCTTCAAATTTAATATTAACAGCATTACATTACATAAACTCAAGAAAAATTGAAAAAGAAAAAGTATACGATTTTAAGTTTTGTATCTTAAGTGTTGCCATAGTAATGGTTAGTTGCTTATTATGTAATTTTATTTATGATTTAAAATGGATAAGATATTTGTTAATGTTAATTATCATAGCACTAGTGCTTAAATTAAAAAATAAATTGATAAATGCTATTATATTAATGAAAGTATAGTAATGATTAAAGAGATGTCTCAAAATGTGATGTAGTATTTATATACGACAACATGGTTTGAGACATTTACTATATACTAGGAACAACAAAGGAGTGTCTGGTTGAACAGTAAATCCTCAAACATGAGTACTTGACAGCAAAAATCCCTGCATTTTTAGCAGGGATTGAGGAGATTTTATAAAATAATAATGCATTAAAAAGCAGGATTTTTTGTAAATATTAAACCATTCGCCTAGCCCGAATTGCGCATTTATGAGATACTCTAAAAAACTAGTTAGCTTTTTGGAAAAGGATTAACGAATGCTCAGAAAGCACATACTCTCTGAGCATTCTCTCAAATAAAACTCATCATTTCTCCCGCAATTTCAAAACATCCTCAAGTGGAAGTCCTGAGAATCTGCTGATATCCTCAGGGGAGAACCTGGAATCCTGCAGCATGCGTTGAGCAGTGAGTAAAGCATGGTCCTGAAGGCCTTGGGCGTGACCTTCGGATAGTCCGGCAGTACGTCCCTCTATAAGTCCGGAGGCATGACCTTCTGCGCGTGCATCATCGCACATTTCCTGAACAGCCTGACACATATTAACACTCCCTTCTGTTTCTGTGAAACGTAAGTTGATACCGGTTATGGAGTCAATGACCCGGGTTGCTTTGAGCTCGAGTGACTGGAAACTGGAGTTCTTGGATGTGAGCTCCTTAAGTTTCCGTTTATCTTTGGCATACTTGATGAAGAGCATGACTTCTCTTAGATTACTCTGAAGTTTATTAAGTTCTTCATCCTTTATCTCGGCAGGTGAGAAGAGATTGATCCGGTAATCTGGGACCAGAGAAAGAATCTCGGGATCCTGGACAGAGAGCATTTCGTGGAGGCTCCTGGGAGCTTTCCAGGTATCGGAGCCGAAGTATACGACTACGGTGATGACCGGAATCAGCCGGTCATCTTTGTAGAAGCCGGTGAGATATTCTCCGGATGTGGAGGGCCATTGTTTTGCTTCTCTGTGGGTTGTCAGCCATGTAATCTTTGGTGATGGTATCCTTTGTACCCATAGGTTTCACCACCTTCGATCTTGTTATGTAATCAGAGTTATTTTATCATCTGATCCATTCTCAGGGTAACATAGTTTATTGCTTTTGGAAAGAGGATTTTTGTGAAAAAGCTTCAGAGCTGTGTAGTTAAGGCGGATATGTTTGTCGAACGGAGTCGAAATAAATCAATAGACAAAAAGAGCGTATTGTGCTACTCTGAAAGCACGAATTATATATAGCATTGTAAGAAAAAATAGGGGTGAGATACAGATCATGCTAGAAAATGATGTTCTTATGGAGAAAAGCACAGTTCAGATACAGCAGGAAGAGGCATCCGAGGAATATATAAAACGGTTTCCGACAAAGTTGCATGAGATGTTAAAAGACTCAAGGGTAAGAGATAAATTTTTTAAAAGTATATCCAAAGAATATGCGGACATAATTGTATATAGAGGAATTCATCGAGAGAATAGAATTGAGAGAGATGATTTTCTGGGAAACCTGGATGAAGCAGAGTTGTATGATCGTCCTGTCAGGAAATCGACATTTCAAATGTGCGGTGTTTCAGTTAATGAAGATCCGATGCAGTTGATCAAGGCGCTACATATTCCGAATCCTGGAAGACCAACTCTTGGAATAGTCAGAGGAATCATGAAATGTCAGTATGGACCAGCAGATTTTCAAGAGGGAAAAACACATCATAATTGGTATTTATTCGAAGATAAAATTGATTCAGCTAGCAGTGAATTCAAAATCATAGAGGTGGACGAACTATGCCAGAAGAATATTGGGACGAAATCAGGGGAATAGGTAAATTATATGTAGAAGAGGAACTGGTTGTGGGAATAGAACCAGTACTCTTTGTATGTGTTGATGATAAGAATAATAGATATTTGGTTATGACATATGATTCCTATAACGGAATATATATATATCGGAAAATAGAAGCTGATGAATTGTTGGATATGTTGGAAAATCGCAATACAATGGAACATACTTTCCGTTTAGGTAAAAGAATTTATAAGACATTTATAGAAGAAAATAGCAATATACTTGGCGTAGAAGAATATGATTCGCAAACATTTTCGGGATCAATGCTTCCAGATGTTGGAGAATATTACGAGATACACTCGGAATATATACAAAAATATATTGAAAAGTTGCGAGGTTGTAAAATCAATCAAAGATAAGAACAATTCTGATTAACCCTGTATGACACAACCATATATAAGATAAGTTATAAATATTAACACACAAAGGAGAGCAAGAAATGGGAAAATATTTTGGTACAGATGGCTTCCGTGGAGAAGCGGGTGTTTCGTTGACGGCGGATCATGCATTTAAGATCGGGCGTTTTCTGGGATGGTATTATAATGAGCTGCGCAGAAGAGCAGGGGAAACGGCTGCGGCCAGGATCGTGATCGGCAAGGATACCCGACGTTCCAGCTATATGTTTGAGTATTCGCTGGTTGGCGGGCTGGTGGCGTCCGGAGCGGATGCTTATCTTCTCCACGTGACAACAACGCCGTCTGTGGCTTATGTTGCCCGTACTGATGGCTTTGACTGTGGTATTATGATCTCTGCCAGCCATAATCCCTATTATGATAACGGGATCAAGCTGATCAATGGCCAGGGTGAGAAGATGGAAGAGGAGATCATCGCTCTGGTGGAGGATTATCTGGATGACCGTCTTCAGCTGTTCGGACAGAAATGGCATGAGATTCCTTTTACAAAGGGCGGTGAGATCGGCAGGACGGTGGATTATTCGGCAGGCCGGAACCGTTACATAGGATATCTGATCTCCCTGGGAGTATATTCTTTTAAGGGAATGAGGATTGGTCTGGACTGTGCCAACGGAAGTTCATGGAATATCGCAAAGGCGGTTTTTGATGCGCTGGGAGCGAAGACTTATGTGATCAATGCTGAGCCGGATGGTACCAATATCAATAACAATGCCGGTTCCACCCATATCGAGGGTCTCCAGAAGCTTGTAGTGGAGAAGGGGCTGGATGTTGGCTTTGCCTACGACGGAGATGCGGACCGCTGTCTCTGTGTGGATGAGAAGGGAAATGTGGTCAGCGGAGATGCGATCCTCTATGTGTACGGTCGTTACATGAAGGAGCGCGGAAAGCTTCTCACCAATACGGTTGTAACCACGGTAATGTCCAATTTTGGCCTTTACAAGGCTTTTGATGCTCTTGATATCGATTATGCGAAGACGGCAGTAGGGGATAAATATGTTTATGAATATATGATGCAGAATGGTTGCCGTATTGGTGGTGAGCAGTCCGGGCACATTATTTTTTCCAAGTATGCATCTACCGGGGATGGTATCCTTACAAGTCTGAAGATGATGGAAGTTATAATGGCAAGGAAGAAAAAGCTCAGTGAGCTTACCGCTGATCTGGCGATCTATCCTCAGGTTCTTGAGAATGTGCGTGTCCATGACAAGGCAGCGGCGCAGGCAGATGTGGATGTGCAGGCAGCAGTAGAGAGTGTGGCTGAGGCACTTGGAGACACCGGAAGGATCCTGGTGAGAGAATCCGGCACAGAACCCCTGCTCCGTGTTATGGTAGAGGCAGAGAGCGAGGAGCTTTGCAGAAAATATGTGGATCAGGTGGTTGAGATCGTCCGTAAGAAGGGGCATGTGGCAGAGTAATGTCCCGGATGCAGACCGCAGGTGTCTGAAGAACGGAGCAGTCAGAAGAATATAAAAATGCAATAAGAGGAGAAAAAATCATGTGTGGAATTGTAGGTTTTACAGGCAGGCATCAGGCAGCACCCATCCTTCTGGACGGGCTTTCCAAACTGGAATACAGGGGATATGATTCCGCCGGCATCGCAGTGCGTGACGGGGAAAAGGATATCGAGATCATTAAGGCGAAGGGGCGTCTGAAGGTCCTTCTGGAGAAAACAAACGCAGGTGAATCTGTTCCGGGTATGTGCGGAATCGGTCATACCCGCTGGGCAACTCATGGAGAACCATCAGAGATCAATGCCCATCCTCATGTCAGTGATAACGGAAATGTGGTAGCTGTGCATAACGGCATTATCGAGAATTACCAGGAGCTGAAGGAGAAGCTCCTCCGCAGGGGATATTCTTTTTATTCTTCCACAGATACGGAGGTTGCTGTGAAGCTGGTGGATTATTACTACCAGAAATACGGCGGATCTCCGGTTGAGGCAGTGCGTCATGCCATGGTGCGTATCCGTGGTTCCTATGCGCTGGCAATGATGTTCCGTGATTATCCGGAAGAGATCTTTGTAGCGAGAAAAGACAGCCCTATGATCCTGGGGGTGGAGAATGGAGAATCCTATATCGCATCGGATGTTCCTGCGATCCTGAAGTATACAAGAAATGTTTATTATATCGGAAATCTGGAACTGGCATGTGTGAAACCGGGTGAGATCACTTTCTACAATCTGGATGGTGAGGAGATCGAGAAGGAGCCTAAGGTCATTGAGTGGGATGCGGAGGCAGCGGAGAAAGCCGGTTTTGAGCATTTCATGATGAAGGAGATCCATGAGCAGCCGAAAGCAGTTGCAGATACACTGAACTCCGTTATCCGGGAGGGCAGGCTGGATCTGACGGAGATCGGTCTGGATGATGAGAGGATCCGCAGCATCAGCCAGGTTTATATCGTGGCCTGCGGCTCTGCTTACCATGTGGGAATGGCTGCACAGTATGTGATCGAGGATCTTGCAGGTCTTCCGGTGCGTGTGGAGCTTGCTTCGGAGTTCCGTTACCGGAAGCCGCTTCTGGATCCTGACGGCCTGGCAGTGATCATCAGTCAGTCCGGTGAGACTGCGGACAGTCTGGCTGCACTTCGGGAATGTAAGGAGAAGGGGATCCGCACGCTGGCTATTGTCAATGTGGTGGGTTCTTCCATTGCAAGAGAGGCGGATCATGTATTCTACACACTTGCAGGACCGGAAATCTCGGTTGCTACCACCAAGGCGTACAGTACACAGCTGATCGCTTCCTATGTGCTGGCATTGCAGATGGCACTGGTCCGCGGAAAGATCTCAGAGGAGCAGTGTGAGTCCTACATTAAGGAACTGAAGACACTTCCGGACAAGATCGGCAGGATCATCGAGGATAAGGAAAGGCTTCAGTGGTTTGCCTCCAAGCAGGCCAATGCAAAGGATATCTTTTTTATCGGAAGAGGGATCGATTATGCCATCAGCCTTGAGGGCAGCCTTAAGATGAAGGAGATCAGTTACATCCATTCTGAGGCATATGCAGCTGGTGAGCTGAAGCATGGCACCATTTCCCTGATCGAGGACGGCACTCTTGTGATCGGTATCCTGACACAGCCGGAGCTTTATGAGAAAACAGTCAGCAATATGGTGGAGTGCAGAAGCCGCGGGGCATATCTGATGGGGCTTACTACGTTTGGAAACTATAATATCGAGGATACTGCTGACTTTACGGTTTATATCCCGAAAACAGATCCGCATTTTGCAACTTCGCTGGCAGTGATCCCGCTGCAGCTTCTGGGCTACTATGTCAGTGTAAATAAAGGTCTGGATGTGGATAAGCCGAGAAATCTTGCCAAGAGTGTTACCGTGGAATAAGGAGATCCATTTTACAGAAGGGACATTTTAGCGGCAGTTCCGTGACATCGTGAGAGCATAAAAGGATCATGATATCACGGAACTGTTTTTGCATTTGGCGATTTACGATATTTCTTGCTTTTATCAGTAAAAAAGCGTAAAATGATTAGGATATTTGAATCTGTACAGAGAGTGTCCATATGTAATATTCTCTGTACCATCAAAAATGGAGGATTGCATATGAGAAAAATGGGAAAACATATCCCAGGGCTGATCGTGACGCTTGTGGTTCTGATCACAGCGATCGTATTTGCGGTCATGCTTCTGAATATGAAGGTGATCCCGACGAAGTTCATTGCAGTGATCGGACTGGTAATGCTGGTCCTGATCGTGATCGTCGGAGCGCTTGTATGGAGTACGGATGGTAAGATAAGATTTGTAGTGGGAGTGATCCTGGCAGCAGTTTTTGCAGCAGTATTCATTCTCGGAAGTATGTATGTTTATAAGACACATTCCACACTGGCAGGGATTTCCGGTGTGAACACAGAGGTTACGGAGGTCGGCATTTATGTCCGTGCAGATGATTCTGCAGATTCCATAGAGGCTACAGCAGATTATATGTATGGTGTGCTGACAGATCTTGACAGAGCCAATTCGGACAAGGCTATCCAGGAGGTGGATTCCGAGACAGGTAAGACCGTGCAGGTCCAGGAGTTTGCAGGACTTACAGAGCTGGTTGACGGTCTTCTGAACGGACAGACAGGTGCGATCGTGCTGAACAGCGCATATTTAAGTGTTATTGAAGAGATGGATGGGTATTCCGATATTTCTTCCAGGATCAGAGAGCTGACTGTGAAGAAGGTGGAGACAACCATTGAGCCGCAGGAGACAGAGGCGAAGGCTGAAGAGAATACCAATGACGGTTCTGTATATACCATTTTTATCAGTGGTATCGACAGCCGCAGCGGCCTTGTTGCAAAGAGCCGAAGCGATTCCAATATCATTGCTACGGTAAATACAGCTACCAGACAGGTGCTTCTGGTTTCTACACCTCGTGATTATTTTGTACCGCTTTCTATTTCAGGCGGACAGAGAGATAAGCTGACACATGCAGGTATTTATGGTATCAATGTATGTATGGATACTCTGGGAATGCTTTACAATGAGGATATCAACTATTATTTCCGTATCAACTTTGCGGGATTTGAGCAGCTGATCGATGCGCTTGGCGGAGTTACCGTTTATTCTGACTATGACTTTGATTCCAAGAATGAGACAGGATATCACTTCAATCAGGGAGAGAACTACCTGAACGGTGAGCAGGCTCTGGTATTCAGCCGTGAGCGTTATGCCTTTAAAGAGGGCGACCGTCAGCGTGGCAAGAACCAGATGGCAGTGATCAAGGGTGTGATCAACAAGGCTCTTTCACCGGAGCTTCTGAAGAATTATTCTTCTGTCCTTTCCAGCATCCAGGGATGCTTTGAGACCAATATCTCCTATGAGGAGATCGCCAGACTGCTCCAGCAGCAGCTGAACAATGGCGGTGACTGGAACATCGTAAGCTACAGTGTAAATGGTACCGGTGACACACAGAAGCCGTACTCCATGAGCCAGAAGGCTTACGTTATGATCCCGGATGAGTCTACCGTTCAGAAGGCGGAGGCCATGATGAAGAAGGTTCGTGACGGAGAGACTGTTTCCCAGGAGGAGGCAGACAGTGCAACATCAGTGGCAGCAGCTACGGATAATGATGCACAGGCAGCTGCAGAGGGAAGTACAGCAGAAGCGCAGGGTGAGACTGCAGATGCCACACAGAATGGCACAGCAGATGCCCAGGCAGCAGACGGAACTGTTGCACAGTAGTAAGATAAATTTATTAAAATTTTAGCATAAGAACAGCCGGGGAAGCGTAAAGCTTTCCACCGGCTGTTTTTTCATGAGAAACAGAACGAAAAAAATCCACCGGCAATCGCCGATGGATTTTTTTTACAGGATCTCTTTCAGATATCTTTCCAGGGCATCCTGCCATGTTGGAAGTGGCTGGAAGCCGTTTTTTACAAGCTTGGATTTATCCAGGCGGCTGTTGAATGGACGTACAGCCTTGGAAACGCCGTACTCTGCAGTTGTGACAGGAGATACCTCTACTTTTTCGTATTCCTTGTGGCCGAGGGCAGCAGCCTGGCGGAAGATCTCTTTAGTGAAATCATACCAGCTGATGAAGCCGCCTTCGTTGGTTGCGTGATAGTAGCCGTATTTCTCTGTCTCGACCATGTCTACCAGAAGACGGGCAAGGTCGTAGGTGTAGGTCGGAGTTCCGATCTGGTCACTGACCACGGTAAGCTTGTCATGGGTTTTTCCCAGATTTACCATGGTACGGATAAAGTTCTTGCCGTTTTTACCGAATACCCATGCAATACGTACGATAAAGAATTTATCTACAGTGCCGGATACTGCCAGTTCACCGTCAAGCTTGGTCTGACCGTATACGTTCTGTGGAGCGTAGTCCTTGCAGTCCGGATCCCATGGTGTGGTTCCCTGGCCGTCAAAAACGTAGTCTGTGGAAATATACATCATCTTGATGCCAAGCTCCTTGCAGATGTCCGCAATGTTCTGTGTTCCTACAACATTGACAAGACGTACCTTCTCACGGTTTTCCTCGTCCTCTGCAGCATCTACGGCTGTCCATGCGGCACAGTGTACTACTGCATCAGGCTTTACCTCACGGATGGTTTTTGCTACCGCTTCTTTATCTGTGATATCAAGCTGCACATAAGGCATGGTGGTAACAGGAGTACCATCAGCGATGCCGCTGTAGGAAGGAGCAATGTCACTTCCTACGCCTTCATGTCCACGGCCGGACAGTTCATTCATTACGTCATGGCCAAGCTGGCCGCCAACACCTGTTACGAAAAATCTCATGCTTTAACCTCCTCGCGGTTTCCATACATTTTTTCGTAGTAGTTCTGATACTCACCGGAGATGATGGTTTCCCACCATTCCTTGTTGTCAAGGTACCATTTGATGGTCTTTTTGATTCCGTCTGCGAATTTTGTTTCAGGAAGCCATCCAAGCTCATTGTGGATCTTGGTCGGGTCGATAGCGTAGCGCATGTCATGGCCTTTACGGTCTGCTACATGTGTGATCAGGCTTTCCGGTTTGCCAAGCTCCTTGCAGATCAGTTTTACGATATCGATGTTTTTCATCTCGTTATGTCCGCCTACATTGTAAACCTCGCCTACACGTCCTTTGTGGATGATCAGGTCGATGGCACGGCAGTGATCCTCAACATAGAGCCAGTCGCGGACATTTTCGCCCTTTCCGTAAACCGGGAGTGGTTTGTCGTTCAGAGCGTTGGCGATCATCAGCGGGATCAGCTTTTCCGGGAAGTGATACGGGCCGTAGTTGTTGGAGCAGCGGCTGATGGTCACAGGCAGGCCGTAGGTTCTATGGTATGCGAGAACAAGAAGGTCAGCACCTGCTTTGGAGGAGCTGTACGGGCTGCTTGTATGGATCGGAGTTTCCTCTGTGAAGAAGAGGTCCGGTCTGTCAAGAGGAAGATCTCCGTAAACTTCGTCTGTGGAAACCTGATGATAACGCTGGATTCCGTATTTACGGCAGGCATCCATGAGAACAGCAGTACCCTTGATGTTGGTGTCAAGGAATACCTCCGGGTTTTCGATGGAACGGTCTACGTGGCTCTCAGCTGCGAAGTTTACCACGATGTCCGGATGCTCCTCCTCGAAAAGCTTGTAAACAGCGTCACGGTCTGTGATGCTTTCCTTTACAAAGCGGAAGTTCGGCTTGTCCATGACCGGTGCAAGAGTGGAAAGGTTTCCGGCATAGGTCAGGCAGTCCAGGCATACGATACGGTAATCCGGATGAGCCTCCATCATATGAAAAATAAAGTTGCTTCCGATAAATCCGGCGCCGCCGGTAACGATGATTGTCATAAAAAATCTCCTTTATAATAAATGATTGATCTTATGCGGATTCCGTCGAAATGGAGTCCGCCGGTAAATTCAGTGTCGGAAAAACAGATCGGCTTAGTGAAGTGCGTCCAGATATTTTCCGTCCAGAACATCCTTGAGATACTGGCCATACTGGTTTTTCTTAAGGATCTCATAAACCTTGAGCACGTCATCCTTTGTGATCCAGCCGTTTAAGTAAGCAATCTCCTCAAGGCATGCGATCTTGCGGTGCTGATGCTGCTCCATGGTTTTTACGAAGTTGGTTGCCTCTACAAGGCTTTCGTGTGTACCGGTATCCAGCCATGTGAAGCCCTGGCCCAGAAGCTCAACGTTCAGCTGTCCTTTCTCAAGGTAGATACGGTTCAGGTCTGTGATCTCAAGCTCGCCTCTTGCGCTTGGCTTCAGATTTTTTGCATACTCTACGACCTTGTTGTCGTAGAAGTAGAGACCGGTTACACAGTAGTTGCTCTTTGGCTTTTCCGGTTTCTCTTCGATGGAAACAGCTTTTCCGTTCTGGTCGAATTCCACGATGCCGAAACGCTCCGGATCATCTACATAGTATCCGAAAACAGTGGCACCTTTGCCTGTTTCTGCGTTGTCTACAGCAGCTTTCAGGCGCTTTTTGAGGCCATGTCCTGCGAAAATGTTGTCGCCAAGGACCATACATACGGTGTCGTTGCCGATGAATTCCTCGCCGATGATAAATGCCTGGGCAAGTCCGTCCGGGCTTGGCTGTACAGCGTAAGTAAGGTTGACACCGAACTGATGGCCGTTACCGAGAAGCTCCTCGAATCTCGGGGTATCCTGTGGTGTGGAGATGATCAGGATATCACGGATGCCTGCGTTCATAAGAACAGACATAGGATAGTAGATCATCGGTTTGTCAAAGATCGGCAGAAGCTGTTTGGAGGTCACCATGGTAAGCGGGTAAAGACGTGTTCCGGAGCCTCCGGCTAAAATAATTCCTTTCATATGTTTTCTCCTTTGCGTGATGATGTGCAGCATAAGTCGTGCCTGCACATAACTTTGTTACTGTAACTGTATTATAAAAGGTGACGCAAGGTCACCTTCAAGAGCTTTTTTCATATTTTTTATTTTTGGCTATTTTTCACAAAGAAATACGCCGGCATCCTTGGTAATGCGGAATCCTTTGGCAGTTTTTCTGGCGGTGTAGGACCGGAATTCCTTGTAACGGTTCAGGATATACTGATTCTGGTTGCCGTGGCAGGAGAGGACGTAGGAGATCAGCGGCTCCGCATCCTGGACCAGAAGGCAGTCTTCATAAGAAAGCCACTGAGCCTTTGGGAAAAAAGGCGCCAGGATACTCTGGCCGTTTTCACGTCCGAACCGCTCATAAAGCCGGTCTGCGGAAAGCACGATCCGTTCATCAAAATCCTGCACCAGCTGGCTGACCTCCTGCATATGTGCCTTTCCGTAAGCACTGCAGAGAAATCTTCCGCCGGGAGCGAGGACGCGGCGAACTTCTCTCAGGACAGAGGGAATATCATCGCAGTAAAAAAGCACGTGATTGGCGATCACCAGATCAAAGCTTTCGTCCTTGCAGGGGATTTTTCTGCAGTCAAAGGCCCGGAACGCAAACCGGGTATCCGAGGAACCGATGGCTCGTCTGGCATCGCGGAGCATACCGCTGGAAATATCGGAAAGTGTGATGGAGATATCCTCCGGAAGAAGGGAAAGATTGTCAGTCCATAACGTTCCGTCACCGCAGCCCAGCTCCAGAATACGAAGACCGGGTGAGATCCGGCATTGCTCAAATATCCAGGGAAACCATCCCTGTTTGTTCTGGGAGTACAGGCTGTGGAGGTTGATCCTGGAGGAAATGTTGGTAGCATTCTGATACTGATTCTTGAGGCTTTTTTCCATGCCGGTCAGGTGGATCAGGTTCAGCATCTGGCTCCAGTCAATGGTGTGCTGTTCATTTATCACCTGTGCGGTATCCTGGATCGCTTTTTCCACCAGCTGCATTTGTTCGATCCGGTCACGGACCAGACGAAGCTGGATATTCAGAGAATTCAGCATGAAATGATAATCGGAATCACCGATGGTCATTTCACGGATGTCATCCAGGGAAAAGCCCAGGTATTTCAGAAGGAGGATCTGCTGAAGCCTTGCAAAATCCTCGTCTGTATAAAAACGTGCGCCGGATTCGGTGACGAGAGAGGGTTTCAGGATATCCTGTTTATCATAATAGCGGACAGTACGCAGAGTTACATGTGCCATGCGTGCAAATTCGCCGGAAGAATAGTAGCCGTCTTTTTTCATAAAAAATAAAATCCTTTCTGAGGAAATAATAAACATCCTGCAATAGAAGTCATAAAAGAATTATAATTCAGATCCGGAAGCCGTACAAGAGAAAAACGTATAAGAGTAAACCGCACAGGAGAAAAACAGCATTGACAAAATTCTGCTGGTTTGCTAGTATATCGTTTCGAAAAAAAGGAAACCCCGGAATCATATTTCCGGGATAAGCGTTCGATAAAAAAAGGAGTAATTTTTATGCGAAACCGTACTCTGGATATGGTAAAGGCGATCTGTGCTTATGCAGTTGTGCTTCTTCATGTCCATTTTCCGGGAAATGCCGGAATTATAGCCAATGTACTTGCCAGATTTGCAGTACCTGTGTTTTTTATGGTATCCGGATATTTTTGTTTCCGTGGCGATGATACGGAATTTATAAGAACCGGAAAAAAGATCCGGCATGTTCTGAGGCTGATGCTTGTGGCATTTCCGGTCTGCTGTCTGTGGGAGCTGATCCAGAACCACATCGACGGAGCAAGCCAGAAGGAATGGCTGGAAGCCCTGGTTTCGGGGGAACATATCCGTCAGTTTCTTCTATATAATAACAGTTCTCAGGTGAAATGGCATCTGTGGTTTCTCCCGGCACTGCTCTATTGTTATCTTCTTTTTGCCCTGGCAGCAAGATTTCGGCTCTGTAAGCAGGCATATGTTCTGATACCGGTGCTTCTTCTGATCCATTTCGGAATGGAGGAATTTTCAATCTTCCTGTTCCCGGAAAAGCATTTCCGTGTTATGCAGTTTCGAAACTATCTGTTTACCGGATTTCCGTTTTTTATGTTGGGACATCTGATACACAGACATCAGGAAAAGCTGGAAGCCTGGTTTGCCGGAAAAAAAGTGCTTCTTTTGTATGGCATGGTAGCTGGCGGCGGGATCGCAAGTCTGCTGGAATACCGGTATTTTGGCAAACTGGAATTGTTTCTGGGGTCAGTATTTATGGCTGTTGGTCTTTTTCTCATTGCGATCATGGGAAAGAATCGGAAAGTGCCCGAGCTTCCGGCAGCCATCGGTCAGAAATATGCGTTTTTTATTTATCTGTTCCATCTCTGCGTGGCTGATATCCTGAAGGATGTGGCTGTGGCAGCTGGAATTGAGAAAAATCTTTTATATCTGTGGATGAGACCGGTGATGGTCTGTGTTCTTGTGACTGCTGTGGCGGTAATGTATGGATATGGAATGAAGATCTGCCGGAAATAGAAGAGTTTATGGTATTTTCATATTTATGCGCTGTGATTTTGTACCAAAATATGCTAAAATATCCTTTATTGATAAGTCACAGCACCCACCCGGAGGATGAGGGGAAAGCGACTGGAATATCCCGCTTCAGGGTAAGAAATACTGAGACATGAAAGAAAAAGGAGATTTTTATGGATTTACAAAACAGAGCGGAGGCCGGCAGTGACGGACACGATGAGAGTGTACTGAATCCGGAGATGCCCAACGAAACTGATCTGACGAAGAAGGAACGCCGCCGGATCGAAAGAGAGAAACTGAAGGGAATGGGAACAGGTAAGAAGATTCAGTATATCTGGATGTATTATAAGATACATATGCTGTGCGTGCTTCTTGCCATTGGCGGAGTCTGTCTGGGAGTGAATATTTATCGTCACGCACAGATGAAGACGGTGCTTTCCATTGCGGTGGTGAATGCAGGGAATTATGACTCTGAGAAGGTGGAAGAGGATGTTTTGAAGACACTGGGAACAGAGGATAAATATGCAGAAGTCAGTGTGGCGCAGAATCTGATGACGGACGAGACAGGAGAGGATTTTGATTACTATGCCAGGATCGCATATGTGACGGAAATCCAGAGTGCTACCGTTGATGTCCTGATCATGCCGAAGGAACTCTATGAACATGAGAAAGATAGCGGAATGTATGCAAATCTCAGGGAAACGTTTGGAGATGAGGTGTTTGAGTCTCTGGGCGCTGTGGATGATCAGCATCTGGAGCTTGACGGCAGCAGTAGTGTTGCAGAGGAATTTGGCCTGAGATATGATCCGGTGTGCATCTGCCTTCCGGGTAATGTGAAGAATAAAGAGAATGCGTTGAAATGGATCCAGTCTGTTCTGAAATGATGAATCCATATGCTTAGCTGAGTACAGAGATAAATAAGGCCTCCGGTTCGTAACACAGGAACCGGAGGCCTTATTATATATGAATATTACAGTGTATCGTTACGTTTGATGTAGCCAGGCTCATCCGCAGGACGGATGATCTCCTTGGCATGTGTGATCTTGGCATGCTTGTCTACGACCAGATTTTCGATATGGACATTCTCACCGATGGTGCAGTCTGCAAGAACTACACAGTTCTTGATAACAGCGCCCTTTTTGATGGTACAGCCACGTCCGACAATGGAATTCTCTACAGTTCCCTCGATCATGGAGCCGTTGGAGATAACGGAGTTGGAAACATTAGCTGTGTCAAAATAATGGGTCGGGCAGGAGTTATTGGTGCGTGTATAGATCGGCCAGTTATCATGGAAAAGATCGGTTGCAGTTTTGTAGTCGATCAGATCCATATTTGCATCGTGATAGCTCTTGAAATCAGTGATCGATGCAAAATATCCGCGATGAGATATACCACGCACATCCAGCTCACCGTCTCTGCAGCCGGCATTGATCACGTCTGCAAGGGTATAAAGAGAGGAAATCTCTTTTGCCTTATGGATGAGGCTGATGAAAAGCTCCTTGCTCATTACGTAGGTATCCATGAAAATGTTGCGGTTCTTTGCATTGCCGTGGTTGTGCTCAATGGAGAGAACACCCTTCTGACGGTTCAGGTTCAGGATGTGGCAGTTCAGATAGTTCTCCTTGGCATTATCAACGGAATGATAAAGCATGGTCACATCTGCACCGGATTCGATATGGGCATCGATCAGCTTGGAATAGTCGGTGGTGTAGATCATGTAATTCGGAGCGATAACAACATACGGATAATGAACTGCTTCGATGCACTCCAGATTGGAGTAGTAGTTGTCGATATCGGTGTTATAGATATCGTTGACTCCGAAATGCTCTGAAAAGAGGAGTTGGAGATTACCGCTCTTGGAGTTGATGTTGTAGTGACGTCCGGTTCCGAGATGTTCTACAAGAGAACGGGGTTTGTTCTTTACATAGACCTGAATGTACTCAATTCCGCTGTTGGTCATATTTGAGATCGGGAAGTCGATGACACGATATCTTCCGAGAAATGAAAAGGCGCCGATCGCACGGTAGTCCTGAAGCCCCTCCACATGGATATTTCTTTCTGAGGAATTCACGATTCCAAATGCTTTAAACATATTACTCAGCCCCCTTTACACGTTTTGATACAAGTTCGATGTGCTCACTGTCCTTGGAACCGACACGAGCATTGGTACCGATCACGACTCCGTCTGCAACGAGAGCACGCTGGACAACGGCACCTGCTTCAACAACAACACCCGGCATCAGGACACTGTCGATGATCTTGGCACCAGGACCGACCTTGACGCCTGTGAAAAGTACGGAGTTGGTGATCTCACCTTCTACAACACAGCCCTGAGTAATGAAAGCAGTGTTGATCACAGCGGTATCACAGATATACTGTGGAAGAGAGGTAGCATCCTCAGTGTAGATTTTCCAGGTAGGATCGTTAAGATCCAGTTCACTGTTTGGACTGAGAAGATCCATGTTTGCTTCCCAGAGGGAATCGATGGTTCCTACATCCTTCCAGTAGCCTTTGAACTTGTAGGCGTAGAGTGCTTTGTCCTGTGCAAGGAGTGTAGGGATGATGTCTTTACCGAAATCGTGGTTGGAATCCGGATTCTTGATATCTGCCAGCAGGAGCTTGCGCAGAAGCTTCCAGTTAAATATGTAGATACCCATGGAGGCAAGATTGCTCTTCGGGTGTTCCGGTTTCTCTTCAAATTCCACGATGCGGTCATCTTCACCGGTGTTCATGATACCGAAACGACTGGCTTCCTTCATGGGAACCTCGATAACTGCAATAGTCGCATCTGCCTTATGCTGGATATGGTCATCAAGCATCTTTGCATAATTCATCTTATAGATATGGTCACCGGAAAGGATCAGAAGGTATTCCGGGTTCTGTGAGTCGATGAAATCAATATTCTGAGAGATCGCATCAGCTGTTCCACGGTATACATCCAGACCGGCATCAGCCTTCTCACGTGGAGGAAGTACATAAACTCCGCTGTCCTTGGCATCAAGGCCCCAGCGGCCACCGGCTGCTACATAGCTGTTCAGTAAAACTGATTCATACTGTGTCAGTACACCTACGACATCAATGCCGCTGTTGGCACAGTTACTGAGCGGAAAATCCACGATACGGTATTTACCACCATAACCAACGGCTGGCTTGGCAACTTTATTCGTCAATTCGTGAAGACGACTTCCTCTTCCACCGGCCAGGATCATTGCTAACATACTGTTTTGTTTCATGGCGAATCCTCACTTTCATTTCTTGTTTACTGCCAGGTGTCTTTAACCATAAAAACAATAAACTTTGTTAATATTATACACCTTTTAAAAAAGAAAATCCAGTTTTTTGTGCAAAAAAACGTTATTTTTATGTTAAAAAATTAGACGAATTTGGAAAAATTGCCGGAGGATCTGTCGAAAAAAGAAACGTTTAAGAAGGTTCCGGGATGCTGAAAAAAAGTAACATTGGAAATATCCGGATTTCGGATACATCGGCGAAGATTCTTGCGGAAAATGTGAAAGCAGTGTATTCTGTAAAAAAAGTCCGGAATACAGCGGAGGAAGAATATCGATATCAGACAGGAGAAGACAGGATGAAAGAAGAAAGAATGTCCAACTATGTAAAACTATGTGAAGAGTGGGCACAACGCTTTTTGAAGATGGACCAGGCAGATCTGCATAAACGGGTGCCGGAACTGAAGGAAGAAAACGGGTTTCTCACGATCATTCATTTCGGAAGAAAATATGGGGTGAGTCTGGAAGACGGCAGTATCCGGAGCCTGGATGGACAGAGAGAACCGGATACTACGGAGATGCTGAATATTTATACACTTCTGGGGTATGCGAAAGAGGGGGCTTTTATTATGGATAAGTGGGTCCCTTTTGCTGATCTCAGGAATGCAAGACCATTTGCGCCGGCGTATCAGATCGGAGAGACGGATGTGTTCGGTGCTACATTTTCCGGTCATGAAAAGGAACTGAGGGAAGCGTTTCACAAGCTTGACGGAAGGGAACTGCCCCAGGGTGATGTGGGATATGAGATCAGGGCCTTTGACTGTATGCCTATGAGATTCTTCTTCTGGGAGCGGGACGAGGAGTTTGAAGCTCAGGGAAATATCCTGTTTGATTACAGTGCCACAGATTTCAATCATGTGGAGAGTGCGGTATCCATAGCAGATTCCGGGATCAAAAGGCTTGCGGAGCTTGCCGGAGTCCCTCTCAGGGGGAAATCTTTTCAGATGCGCTGATAACCGAAATATAATAAAACCAATATGAAAAATAAAAATAAATAATTACGAAAGATAATTGCGATTATCAGAAAAATCGTATACAATGAAGGCATATTTGCGGATTTTGAGACAGTAACTGTCACGAAGGATCTATGAGAAATTTACGAATCCGGAGGTGATGATTGTGGGGAAAAATACATCAGGAATGTATGTCATAGATGAGGATTATAAGATTATCAGCTATAATCAGGCAGCACGTGAGCTCTATCCGCAGCTGAGAAGTGGCGAGAAATGCTATCGCTGTCTGAGAAACAGAGAAACTCCCTGTGAGGTCTGTCCGATCATTAACGGGATCAAAGGTCCGAAGAACTATCTGGAACCGGGACGGAATATCCTGCGTGTGGTTGATGCTGTGGAGATTCCGCTGGAATCCGGCGGGACAGGACATGCCCTTGTTTTTTCGGATACAGAGACTAATGCTGAGATCAGCAGCGGAATGATGGAGAATCCACTTCTTATGGGGATCATTAATGTCCTCGGAAAAAATTTTGTCAATATCTACTCTGTTGACAGAGAAACTCATAAGGTCCAGGTGTACCGCTTCCAGGGGCAGGGCGGAGCTTATGTGGAAGAGGGACTTCGCAGGGATGAATCCTATGAGAAGATCATGGATATTTATATTGAGAGCAGTGTTGCGGCGGAGGACAGGATCCGGATGCATCAGATGATGGATTTTGAGAAGATATGCCAACGCCTTACCAGGATTCCCCAGTTGATGGTACATTATCGTGTACGCCGAAGCAACGGGAGGATTGAATATTTCTATGTGAAATGTGCCAGAGTAGGAACGGCTGAGGATTTTCAGGCCGTGGTGTTTGCTTTTGCCAATGAGGATATGGATGTACGGTACAGTGAGATGGAGGCCATACTGGAACCAGGAGGAACAGCATCCGGAAGAAAACTCCTTATCGTAGCGAATGACGAAACGGATCGGAAAGCGCTTACAGAACATCTGGAGGGCAGTTTTGAGGTTATCACTGCGATGAATGAAGCAGAGGGGATGAAGTGTCTGTCTGAGAATTACAGAACCCTTTCTGCAATTCTTCTTGATATGAGTGTGCCGGTATGTGATGAATTTCAGTTTCTGGAGTTGATCCGTGATGATGTGATGCTGACCTCTGTACCTGTGATCATCATAACCGGAAGTAACCGGTTGGAGGATGAGGTGCGATGTCTGGAACTGGGAGCAGTGGATTTTGTACGGAAACCGTATAATGTCCGCATATTAAAAAGTAAGATCAACAATGTGATCAAGCTGAGAGAGTCCGTGATGGTCCTCTCAGCTCTGGAATATGATGATCTTACAGGGCTTTATACCAGACAGGCCTTTTTCCATCATGCAAAGACGCTGATGCGCTTTAATACGAATCAGTATTTTCATGTGGTGGTGGCAGATATAAAGAACTTTAAATGGATCAACGGAACCTATGGAGAGAAGACCGGAGATCAGGTTCTTACCTATCTGGGAGATACGTACAGAAATCAGGTTCGCTACGGGACGGTGGGCAGATATGGAGGAGACCAGTTTGTAGCCATCATATATGGAAAGAAAGAGATACGTATGGCAGATATGGAGAAATTTATCCACAGGGTCGAGAGCGGAGCGCCGATTCCTAATCTGGTGGTCAACTATGGGGTCTATGAGAATGTGGATAAGACACTGCCTTTTACCCTGATCTGTGACAGAGCTTTTCTGGCCATGAAGAGTATCCGGGATGATTATGAGCACCAGATCGCTTTTTATGATGATGAGATGAGACGGAGACATATCCGTAACGGACAGATAGAGAATGCTTTCGAGGAGGCTATACGCAATGAAGAATTCGTAGTCTACCTGCAGCCGAAATACAGTGTGGAGACAGAAGAGATCGTTGGGGCGGAGGCACTGGTGCACTGGAAGAGAGCGGAAGGGACTATAGTTTCGCCGGGAGAATTTATCCCTCTTTTTGAGAAGGACGGTCTGATCGTACGCCTTGATGAATATGTTTTCCGAAAAGTATGCAGCATTCAGGGGGAACGTATAAGATTAGGGAAAAAGATACTTCCGATTTCGGTGAATCTGTCACGTGCCAGTATCCATTACGATAATATGATCTGTCGTTATGTGAAGATCGTGGAAGAAAATGGCATTCCGTTTTCTTCTGTTCCCATTGAATTGACAGAAACTGCTGCGTTGTATAATGATCAGATCAGCAAGATCATAGAGAAGATGGTGGATGCAGGATTCAAGCTGCATATGGATGATTTTGGCTCCGGCTATTCATCTATGACAAGCCTGACCCAGCTGCCGTTCGATACTCTGAAGCTGGATAAAAGTCTGATCGATTACATAGAAAATTTTCGTGGGCAGCAGGTGGTCCGTCATACCATTTCGCTGGCACACAGCCTGGGAATGAAGGTTCTTGCCGAGGGCGTGGAGAAAGCAAAACAGGTGGAGATCCTGCGAAGCCTGCACTGCGATGGGATCCAGGGCTTTTATTATGCACGGCCTTTGCCGTGGGAAAACTTTGAAACAGAGGTTATAAGAGCAAAAGGGGCGTGTAAAAAATGAGAGATCATTTTTACACGCCCTTTTTACAGCTAATGCTTTCGGACCTGCTTTTCAATAAGATAAAGTGCAAAATACAGCAGCATGGCAATGATGCAGAGGATCACAATGGACATCAGGACCCATGTAAGCCTGAATGTCTGGCTTCCGTAAATGATCAGGTATCCCAGGCCTTTTCGGGCACCGATAAATTCTCCGATGATCACGCCCACCAGGCAAAGCCCGATGTTGACCTTCATCACACTCAGGATAAGAGGAACGGAGGAGGGCAGGACGATCTTCAGAAGCTTTTCCTTTTTGTGTCCCCCCAGAGTTTCGATCAGCTTCAGCTTTTCCGGATCTGCCTGGCAGAAGCCTGAGTACAGATTGATAACGGAGCCGAAGATGGCTACAGACATGCCGGCGACCACAATGGTACGTTCGTTGGCACCAAGCCATACGATCAGAAGAGGGGCCAGTGCAGATTTCGGGAGACTGTTCAGTACCACCAGACATGGCTCCAGGATCCGTGCGATCCGTCGGGAGCACCAGAGAAGTACTGCGGTTCCTACACCCAGGATCACAACAAAAAAGAAACTGATAAGAGTTTCTGCCAGTGTCACGGCAATATGTGTAAACAGGGACTGATCCCTGCACATGGAAAGAAAGGTCTCTGCGATCAGGGAAGGACTGCTGAAGATAAAGGAATCGATCCATCCAAGATCAGAGGATATTTCCCAAAGTCCCATAAACAGGACAAAAAGAAGTATCCGTGCAGTAAGGATGATGTGTTTTTCTTTTTTTTGCTGTGCAAGATATTGTTTCTGTTGTCTGGAAATTTCAGGCATTTTCATTGAGCTCCTTCCATATGATGTTAAAATATTTCTTGAAATCCGGAGCATTTCTGGAGGAGAGGGGAGTGCGGTCGCTGATATCCAGATCGATATCAATGATCTTTCGTACAGTGGCAGGACGTGCAGAAAGGATCAGTACCCGGTCGGCCATGCTGATGGCCTCTGAGATATCGTGAGTGACCAGGATCGCAGGCTTGCCGGAGCTTTTGAGAATTTTTCCGATATCATCACTGACATTTAAGCGGGTCTGGTAGTCCAGTGCAGAAAAAGGTTCATCCAAAAGAAGGAGTTCCGGTTCCAGCACAAGGGTCCGGATCAGTGCAGCACGCTGGCGCATTCCGCCGGAAAGCTGGGAAGGGCGGGCATCGCGGAAACGGTCCAGACCGTAGGTCTGAAGAAGGGCTTCTGCATGTGCCAGCTTTTCGGGTGTGAGCTCTTTCCGGATCTCCAGGCCGAGAAGGATATTTTTGTAGATGCTTCGCCATTCCAGAAGATGATCCTTCTGGAGCATATATCCTACAGCGGCACTGCCGGAGGATACCGGCCGGCCTCCCAGAGTAATGGAACCGTGCTCCGGAGTGAGCAGGCCGGCAATGAGATTCAGAAGAGTGGATTTTCCGCATCCGGAAGGTCCTACAATGGACAGGAATTCACCGGGCATCAGGTCAAAGGATATATGAGAAAGGGCGGGTGTCTCACCGGACAAGGTGTGATAGGAGAGACACACGTCCCGCACTTTCAGGACAGGATTCATGGATGTTGCCTCCTTTTCGTAGATAATGGTATAATATTATCATATGTCTGAAACGGGAGAAGGCCAATGGCAGGGATGTATACTCCGATGTCTGCCTGAAAACAGTCATAGAGAAAGGAATTACAAACATTGAACAAGAGAAATTACCAGAAAGAACTGGATAAACTGATTGAAAGAAACCGGAAAGAGGGGAAAACTCCCAGACTTTTTCTGCATGCCTGCTGTGCGCCATGCAGCAGCTATGTGATGGAATACCTGTCACAGTATTTTGAGATCACGATATTTTTTTATAATCCCAATATCGCACCGGAGGAGGAATATTCACACCGTGTGGCTGAGATCCGCCGCCTGATCGGGGAGATGGAATTTGTCCATCCGGTAACTCTTATGGAGGGCCGGTATGACCCGAAGGAATTTTATGAGATGGCAAAAGGCCTGGAAGATGTTCCGGAAGGAGGAGAGAGGTGCTTTCGGTGTTACCGCCTGCGGATGGAAGAGGCGGCAAAACTGGCGAAGGAGGGAGGATATGATTATTTCACCACAACCTTAAGTATCAGTCCTCTGAAAAATGCACAGAAGATTAATGAGATCGGTGAGGAACTGGCGGAAATCTATAAAGTGCCACATCTGACTTCAGATTTCAAGAAAAAGAATGGCTACAAGCGTTCTATTGAGCTGTCTCATGAGCATGCTCTGTACCGGCAGAATTACTGCGGCTGTGTATTTTCAAAGAAAGAAGCCATGGACAGAGAACGGCTGGTTACTGAGAACAGAGTGAACAGTAACAACGGCTGAAGGCAGCAAACGTATAATTATGAAAAACTTTGCATTTTTATAAAAATATGTTACACTAACACAGAAAAGTGCAGACGTCCGGGAGACGGATCTCATATATGTCCGGATAAGATAGTTCTGCCGCAAAAAAGAAAAGTGAGGAAGAATTAATATGGCACAGTTATGGGGAGGCCGTTTCACAAAAGAAACGGACAAGCTGGTTTACAATTTTAACGCATCCATTTCCTTTGATCAGAAATTTTACAGACAGGATATCCGCGGAAGCAAGGCACATGTTGCCATGCTTGCAAAGCAGGGGATCCTGACAGAGGAAGAAAAGAAGCAGATCACAGAAGGACTGGACGGTATCCTTGCAGACGTGGAAGCAGGAAAGCTGGAGATCACAGCTGAGTATGAGGATATCCACAGCTTCGTGGAGGCGAATCTGATCGATCGTATCGGAGACGCCGGAAAGAAGCTTCATACAGGGAGAAGCCGTAATGACCAGGTAGCTCTGGATATGAAGCTTTATGTCCGCGACGAGATCGATGAGACAGATAAGGAACTGAAGGACCTTCTTCTTGCCCTGCAGAAGATCATGGAAGAGAATGTTCACACCTACATGCCGGGATTTACTCACCTTCAGAAGGCACAGCCGGTAACTCTGGCACACCATGTAGGCGCATATTTTGAGATGTTCCGGAGAGACCGTGACAGACTTTTTGATATCCGTAAGAGAATGAACACCTGTCCTCTTGGAGCCGGAGCACTGGCAGGAACCACTTATCCGCTGGATCGTGCCTATACTGCAGAGCTTCTCGGCTTTGATGCACCAACCAGAAACAGTATGGATTCCGTATCTGACAGAGATTATGTCATTGAGCTTCTCAGTGCATTCTCTACGATCATGATGCATCTGAGCCGCTTTTCAGAAGAGATCATTCTGTGGAATTCCAATGAGTACCGTTTCGTTGAGATCGATGACGCATACAGCACAGGCAGCAGTATCATGCCGCAGAAGAAGAATCCGGATATCGCAGAGCTTGTCCGTGGAAAAACAGGCCGTGTTTACGGAGCGCTGACATCTATTCTTACAACCATGAAGGGAATCCCGCTTGCATACAACAAAGATATGCAGGAAGACAAGGAGCTGACCTTTGATGCCATTGACACCGTAAAGGGCTGTATCGCCCTGTTTACCGGCATGGTTTCCACTATGCAGTTCAACAAAGCCAATATGGAGGCAAGTGCAAAAAGAGGCTTTACAAACGCCACAGACGCAGCAGACTATCTGGTTAACCACGGTGTACCGTTCCGTGATGCTCACGGCATCGTCGGAAGACTGGTCCTTCTCTGTCTGGATAAGGGAATCTCTCTGGATGAGCTTCCGCTTTCCGAGTACAAAGAAATCAGTCCTGTGTTTGAGGAGGATATTTATGAGGCCATCAGTATGAAGACCTGCGTGGAAAAACGTGTGACTTTGGGAGCGCCGGGACCGGACGTGATGGAGCAGGTGATCGCTCAGAATAAAGAATATCTTGAAAAAAATTAAGATAATGCTTGCATTTTCGGAAAAATTGGTATAGTATTTACAGAAAAGACAAATGTGTGCCATAGAGGGACACGAGATGAGGAGAGTTTTATTATGAGTGAAAAGCTTAAAGTCGGTATTTTAGGTGCAACTGGAATGGTTGGTCAGAGATTCATTTCTCTTCTGGAGAATCACCCGTGGTTTGAGGTGGTTACTGTAGCTGCAAGTCCGAGAAGCGCAGGTAAGACCTACGAGGAGGCTGTAGGCGGCAGATGGAAAATGGATACTCCGATGCCGGAAGCAGTAAAGAAGCTGGTTGTTATGGATATCCACGAGGTTGAGAAGGTTGCAGCTACTGTTGACTTTGTATTTTCAGCAGTTGATATGACTAAGGATGAGATCAAGGCGATCGAGGAAGAATATGCAAAGACAGAGACACCGGTTGTGTCCAACAACAGCGCACACCGCTGGACACCGGACGTTCCGATGGTAGTTCCGGAAATCAATCCGGAGCACTTCGAGGTTATCGAATTCCAGAAGAAACGTCTCGGAACAAAACGCGGCTTCGTAGCTGTTAAACCGAACTGCTCTATCCAGAGCTACGCTCCGGTACTTACCGCATGGAAAGAGTTCGAGCCGTATGAAGTAGTTGCCACTACATACCAGGCTATTTCCGGAGCAGGAAAAACATTCAAGGACTGGCCGGAGATGGAGCACAACATCATTCCTTACATCGGTGGTGAGGAAGAGAAGAGTGAGAAGGAGCCATTAAGACTCTGGGGCAAGATCGAGGACGGCGTGATCGTTCCGGCTACCACACCTGTCATCACATGCCAGTGTGTACGTGTTCCGGTCCTCAACGGACATACAGCAGCTGTATTCGTTAAATTCCGCAAGAAACCTACCAAAGAGCAGCTGATCCAGAAGCTGGTTGAGTTTAAGGGACTTCCGCAGGAGCTTGAGCTTCCAAGCGCTCCGAAGCAGTTCATCCAGTATCTTGAGGAAGACAACCGTCCGCAGGTACAGATGGATGTGAACTATGAGAATGGAATGGGAGTATCTGTAGGACGTCTTCGTGAGGATACTGTTTATGATTACAAGTTCATCGGACTTTCCCATAACACAGTAAGAGGTGCCGCAGGCGGAGCAGTTCTCTGTGCAGAAACTCTGAAAGCGAAAGGATATATCCAGGCTAAATAAGAACTGGATCCTTTACAGGAAATAAAGAAAATCATCAGAAACGGGATATCGGTTTTTCCGGTGTCCTGTTTTTGCGTGTGTGGAAGGAACAAAGGAGATATGCGAAGAAAAGTAATTACTACAGTTGTGACATTTTCCACAACCACGGCTGCCATGAAAATGGAAAAAACGGCCAGAGAATCTGAATTTTCAGGAAGACTGATCCCGATCCCTTCAGAGATCAGTGCCCAGTGCGGACTGGCATGGAAATGCGTGGAGCAATCAGAGGAGGAAACAGAAAAATTCCTGAAAAAAAAGGAACTGGCCTGGGATGGCATCTACCGTGTTCTGGTATAAAAAGGATATTGTTTGTTGTATGTAACAAAACAGAAATTTTTGAAAATTTTCGCATTTTTATTGTTAAATAATTGGTAAAGTGTTACAATATAACAAGCAGATTTCCGGAAAGCGTGTTGCTGTGAACAAAGAAGCAGCAACAAAGTGCCACGCTTGCTAAAAATATGTGGAGGTGCTATTTATGAACAGGGAGGATGTAGAGAAACTGTCAACCGCTGCGAAGGGTAAGATAAACTTACTGAACAGCAATTTCGGAAAATACTTTATGCGGGCGATCATGGCCGGATTTTTTATTGATGTGGCGATGATCTACAGTAACGTTGTTGGAAATGTATTTTCCAAGACATTCCCGGAATGGGGGAAATTCCTTGGAGCCATCGTGTTCTCCATTGCGGTCCTGCTGATCGTAATGGTAGGAGGAGAGCTGTTTACCGGTAACAATCTGGTAATGGCTTTTGGTGCGTATGACAAGAGCGTATCATGGAAAGATGTTGGAAAGGTCTGGGGAATCAGTTACATCGGCAATTTTGTGGGATGCCTGATCCTGGCGCTGATCTTTGTAGGTGCCGGAGCGTCCGGTACAGCAGATTATTTTGCCGGATTTATAAACGGAAAACTGAGTATTCCGGCAGGACAGATGTTTTTCCGTGCGGTACTTTGTAATTTCTTCGTCTGTCTTGCAGTTCTCTGCGGCATTAAGCTGAAGAGTGAGTCAGGCAAGTTCCTGATGATCGTGATCTGTATTTCAGGTTTCGTTGTCAGCGGATTTGAGCATTGTATTGCAAATATGGGTATTTTTACAGTTGCATTCTGTATGGTGCCAGGATTGTCTGTCGGCGCTATGCTTAAAAGCATGGTGATAGTAACACTGGGAAATATAGTTGGCGGAGCTGTGCTTCTGGCATGGCCGCTTAGAAAGATGAGTGCAGATAAATAGTATGGCAAAGGCTTTATACATAGCGGAGAAGCCCAGCGTGGCACAGGAATTTGCAAAGGCTTTGAAGAGCAACGGTCAGAGAAAAGACGGATATCTGGAATCTGATGATTCTGTGGTAACCTGGTGTGTAGGACACCTGGTTACCATGAGCTATCCCGAAAAATATGATATCAAGTTTAAAAGGTGGAGTTTTGATACCCTGCCTTTTTTGCCGCGCGAATTTAAATATGAAGTGATACCCGGGGTCAAAAAGCAGTTCGAGATCGTAAAAGGGCTGCTGAACCGGCCGGATGTGGATACCATTTATGTGTGTACCGACTCCGGACGTGAGGGTGAATATATCTACCGTCTGGTAGCCCAGATGGCAGGAGTAAGGGGAAAAGTCCAGAAACGTGTGTGGATCGATTCCCAGACAGAGGAAGAGATATTAAGAGGGATCCGTGAAGCGAAGGATATCTCGGAGTATGATAATCTGGCAGCATCTGCGTATCTCCGCGCAAAGGAAGATTATCTTATGGGAATCAATTTTTCCAGAGTTCTGACCTTGCGCTACGGAAGCAGTGTCACCAATTATCTCCATTCCAAATATCAGGCTATTGCAGTTGGGCGTGTGATGACCTGTGTTCTTGGCATGGTGGTGCGGAGAGAACGGGAGATCCGTGTCTTTGTAAAGACACCGTTTTACCGTGTCCTTGGCAGTATTGGACTTGCAGGCGAAAATTTTGACGGTGAATGGAGAGCTGTGGAAGGCAGCCGGTATTTCCAGTCCCCGTATCTTTATAAAGAAAACGGCTTCAGGAAAAAAGAGCATGCACAGATGCTGATCGATCAGCTGATGGTGAACCAGCCCCTTTCCTGTATTGTGGAAAAGGTGGAACGAAAAAAAGAAAACAAAAATCCGCCGCTTCTTTTTAACCTAGCGGAGCTTCAGAATGTGTGCTCAAAGCTGTTTAAGATCAGTCCGGACGAGACGCTCCGGATCGTACAGGAGCTTTATGAGAAGAAGCTGGTGACTTATCCGAGAACAGACGCCAGAGTTCTTTCCACGGCAGTGGCCAAGGAGATATACAAGAATATATCCGGTCTTCGAAATTATCAGCAGGCCGGTGCTGCGGCGGCAGAGGTTCTGGGGATGGAATCCTGGAAAAGTATTGCAAAGACCAGATATGTGAATGACAAGCAGATCACAGACCATTATGCGATCATTCCTACCGGTCAGGGATTGAATGCGCTGGGAAGTGTGTCTCTTACTGCACAGCGTGTGTACGAGACCATTGTACGGAGATTTTTGTGCATTTTTTATCCGCCGGCCGTTTATCAGAAGGTGAGTCTTGTGACGAAGCTGGACGGCGAGGCATTCTTTTCATCCTTTAAGGTTCTCAAAGAAGAAGGCTATCTGAAGATAGCCACCAATTCTTTTTCACGGAAAAGGGCTTCAGACAGTGAGAAAAACGGAAATGGAGAGGAAGACGAGGTTTCCTGTGATACTGTGCTCCTGGAGGCGTTGCAGAAGCTGAAAAAGGGTGATATACTTCCTGTGAACGGTTTGAGTATCAAGGAGGGTGAGACTTCACCGCCCAAACGATACAATTCCGGTTCCATGATCCTTGCCATGGAAAATGCAGGACAGCTGATCGAGGATGAGGAGCTTCGAGCCCAGATCAAGGGAAGCGGGATCGGCACCAGTGCTACCCGTGCCGAGATCCTGAAGAAGCTTTTTAACATTAAATATCTGGCACTGAACAAAAAGACCCAGGTGATCACTCCGACGCTTCTTGGGGAAATGATCTTTGATGTGGTAAATTGTTCTATCCGGCAGCTTCTGAACCCGGAGCTTACGGCAAGCTGGGAAAAGGGACTCACTTATGTGGCAGAGGGCAGCATCACGGAACAGGAATATATGGACAAGCTGGAGCATTTTGTGCGGGTACGTACCCGGCAGGTGGAGGCAAGCAATTATCAGTATAACCTGCGGCAGTTTTTTGATGCGGCCGCTGTAAACTACAGGAAGCCGGAGCGAGCTTCCGGACAGGGAGGAAAGAGATCATCATGATGAAAGATTTTACTATCAGCAATATGCTGGATCTGAATGAGACCATTGCAGCAGAACTTTTTGAGGGAAAAACCTATCCGTGGGAGGTTCTTCCGGAAATCGGAGATTTCATCATTAAGCTTGGAAAAACACTGGATCCTTCTGAATATGAGGAGAAAGGCGAAAATGTATGGATCGCAAGATCCGCTACAGTTGCGCCGACTGCAAGTATCACCGGACCGGCTATCATTGGCAGAGACGCCGAGGTGCGCCACTGTGCATTTATCCGCGGCAAGGCTATCGTTGGTGAGGGCGCAGTTGTGGGAAATTCCACAGAGCTTAAGAATGCAGTGCTGTTTAACAAGGTTCAGGTTCCTCATTATAATTATGTTGGAGATGCTGTGCTGGGATATAAGTCCCACATGGGTGCCGGATCGATCTGTTCCAATGTAAAATCAGACAAGAAACTGGTTGTCGTAAAAGACGGGGATGAAAAGATCGAAACCGGTCTTAAGAAATTCGGAGCGATGCTCGGAGATCATGTTGAAGTCGGATGTGGTTCTGTGTTGAATCCAGGTACTGTGATCGGACGGAATTCCAATATTTACCCGCTGTCACCGGTACGTGGATGTGTTCCTGCAGATTCCATTTATAAAAATGCAAAAGAGATCGTAAAGAAAAAATAAGAAACAGATTTTTCCGGACATGCATTTAGGCTGCACTTTTGAGAGAGTGCAGCCTTTTTTGATGGGGTGATGGATGTAATGGTATTGGTTGTGGAAGGCTGAACCGACAGGGAGAGGGCGGGATTAAGATAAAAACAAAAGCTGTCGGAGTATGACCAGTCCCATAATATGGACTGGGTAAAACCAGTAGAAGAAATATTTTGCTGATTTTCCGCGGATGAAGCCTCTTTTTCCATTGTACAGGTTAATGGACAGAAAGGCAAAAGCGGCCCTCCATTCATAGTAAAGCCAGCAGCTCCCGAGGATTGCCTGGCCTGGTTTATCGTTTCGCATATAGTACATGATCAGCAGGAAGATATAGCCCCGCCATCCATAGTCTGCTTTCAGAAAAATGGAAACAACAAGCAGTCCCAGGATGCAGAGAAGCTGCATCGAAGGTCTGGTCAGGAAATATTCGATGGCACAAAAGGCCAGATATCCGAGGAAAAGCGTGAAAAACACATTTTGTCTTTCGTAACGCAGCGTATTTGTAAACATCAGATTCCACGGAATTTCTGAGAGCAGTGCAAAAAAAAGAAGATTTCTTCCATAGCGGAACCGGCTCCGTGTATGCCGGAAGCCTTCCAGCAGGAGAAAACAGAAGATGGGAAAAGCAGCCCTGCCGATATCGCGGAAAATAAGATATACGTTATATTCTCTGCCGAAAAGCGTAAACAGGATTTTCTGTGCGGGCTGATACATACTGAGCAGCACAGCTCCGATATGATCGATCAGCATGGTGATGACCGCGATCATCTTCAGAGCGCTTCCGCTGAGAATACGGTATTTTTCTGGAAAAACATAATCCACAGATGCATTCATGAAAAATATACCTCCCGGGTCGAACTTGCTAATATATTATCACATACATACGGTAGTTGCCAGAAATATTTGACAGTTGGGCATGCAATGCTGCCGGAATAACTACCAATATTATGCGTTTTATGGCAAAATTTTATCAAATATGACTGGACGAAACAAAGGTTTTGTGAGAAAATAGCCGTAGGGTGTTATAGAACTTTTTTTCTCAATAACATCGGTCAATCTATACTTGAAAGGAGTTTTAAAATGATTTATTCACGCGAAGTAGAAGAAATGTGTCCAGTGGCACAGGGCGTACATCATGGTGCCGCTCCGATCCCGGAAGAAGCAAAATGGGTTCAGGCAAAAGAAGTAAAGGATATCTCCGGATTTACACACGGTGTTGGCTGGTGTGCTCCGCAGCAGGGTGCATGTAAGCTTTCCCTTAACGTTAAAGAGGGAATCATCCAGGAGGCACTTGTTGAGACAATCGGATGTTCAGGAATGACTCATTCTGCAGCTATGGCTTCTGAGATTCTTCCGGGACTTACTGTTATGGAGGCACTGAACACAGACCTTGTATGTGATGCAATCAATACAGCTATGAGAGAGCTTTTCCTTCAGATCGTTTACGGACGTTCCCAGTCTGCATTCTCCGAGGACGGACTTGCAGTAGGAGCTGGTCTTGAGGATCTTGGAAAGGGACTTCGTTCTCAGGTTGGTACAATGTATGGAACTCTGAAAAAAGGACCTCGTTACCTTGAGATGGCTGAGGGTTATGTTACAGGTATCGCTCTTGACGAGAACGATGAGATCATCGGATATCAGTTCGTAAGCCTTGGAAAAATGACTGACTTCATTAAGAAAGGTGATGACCCGAACACAGCATGGGAGAAAGCAAAAGGTCAGTACGGCCGTGTTGCAGATGCTGTTAAGATCATCGACCCAAGAAAAGAGTAATTACACTTCGTAAGGTAAAAATATCAGGAGGTTACAGGAAATGGCTTTATTTGAATCATATGAGAGACGAATTGACAAGATCAATTCTGTTTTAAACAGCTATGGAATCGCTTCTATCGAAGAAGCTGAGAAAATCACTAAAGACGCAGGACTGAACGTTTACGATCAGATCAAAGGCATTCAGCCGATCTGCTTCGAGAACGCTTGCTGGGCTTACACAGTAGGTGCTGCAATCGCAATCAAAAAAGGCTGCAGAAGAGCCGCTGATGCAGCTGCAGCTATCGGAGAAGGCCTTCAGGCTTTCTGTATCCCGGGATCCGTTGCAGACACACGTAAAGTAGGTCTTGGACACGGAAACCTTGGAAAGATGCTCCTTGAGGAAGAGACAGACTGCTTCTGCTTCCTTGCAGGACATGAGTCTTTCGCAGCAGCTGAGGGTGCTATCGGTATCGCTGAGAAAGCAAACAAGGTTCGTAAAAAACCTCTTCGTGTTATCCTGAACGGTCTTGGAAAAGACGCTGCTCAGATCATCTCCCGTATCAACGGCTTTACATATGTAGAGACAGAGTATGATCCATATAAGAATGAGGTTAAAGAAGTATTCCGTAAATCCTATTCCGAGGGTCTTCGTGCAAAAGTTAACTGCTACGGCGCTAACAGCGTTCCGGAAGGTGTTGCTATCATGTGGAAAGAGGGCGTTGATGTTTCCATCACAGGAAACTCCACAAACCCGACTCGTTTCCAGCATCCGGTAGCAGGAACATACAAGAAAGAGTGCAACGAGAAAGGTAAAAAATACTTCTCCGTTGCTTCCGGCGGTGGTACAGGACGTACACTTCATCCGGATAACATGGCAGCAGGTCCTGCTTCCTACGGTATGACTGATACACTTGGACGTATGCATTCTGACGCTCAGTTCGCAGGATCTTCTTCCGTACCGGCTCACGTAGAGATGATGGGTCTTATCGGCGCTGGAAACAACCCGATGGTTGGTATGACAGTTGCTGTAGCTGTTTCCGTACAGGAAGCTGCTGACGCTGGAAAGTTCTAAAACACATAGGCTGAAAAGCATAGGAAAAGGCGCAAACTCAAGGGTTTGCGCCTTTCTTTGTGCCTGGAGAAAAATAGAACAAAATATTCTTAAAAAGTGCGGAAAAACAGTAATAGTGAACACGTGGCTAACATTTTTTTTGGAATTTATGCGCCAGAAGAAAGCCGCTCAGAACAGGATGAAGGTAATTTGCGGAAATGCCATAATTGAGATTCGGAGAAAATATATCATAAAAAGGAAGGACACATCATGCATGAGCAGATGTATCCTTCTTTTTTGAATTGGTTATTTATGCATTTTTCAGTGCCTGTTCCAGATCTTTGATAATATCATCCACATTTTCGATACCAATGGAAAGACGGATCATTCCTGGAGAAACTCCTGCTTCAACCAACTGCTCATCGTTCATCTGACGGTGGGTATGGCTGGCTGGGTGAAGGACCATAGTGATGGAAGCGGCAACGTGAGTTGCGATGGTGGCAAGCTTCAGACTATCCATAAAACGGACTGCTGCATCACGGCCGCCGGTCAGTTCAAAGGAGATAACGCCGCAGGTACGACCATCCTTCATATATTTCTGAGCCAGTGCGTGATATTTATCCTCCGGAAGTCCTGCGTAATTTACATGAGAAACCTTTTCGTGTGCGTTCAGGTATTCTGCAATCTTCTGGGCGTTGGAGCAATGGCGTTCAACACGCAGCGGAAGCGTTTCCAGACCGAGGTTTAGAAGGAAGCAGTTCATCGGAGACGGAATAGAACCCAGATCACGCATCAGCTGGGAAGTAGCCTTAGTGATGTAAGCTTTTTTTCCGAACTGCTTTGTATAGATGACGCCGTGATAGGATTCATCCGGCTCTGTCAGGCCGTGATATTTATGGCCGTAGGCATCCCAGTCGAAGTTACCGCTGTCGACAATGGCGCCGCCTACCTGAACGGCATGTCCGTCCATATATTTGGTGGTGGAGTGGGTAACGATATCTGCACCCCACTCGAAGGGACGGCAGTTTACCGGTGTGGCAAAGGTGTTATCCACAATAAGAGGCACGCCGTTCTGGTGTGCAACGTGTGCAAATTTCTCGATGTCCAGGACGACCAGAGCCGGATTGGCGATGGTTTCTGCAAAGAGAACCTTTGTGTTCGGTTTAAATGCGGCAGCGATCTCTTCTTCTGTTGCATCGGTATCAACAAAGGTGCAGTCAATGCCAAGTTTCTTGAAGGTGACGGCAAGAAGGTTGAAGGTTCCTCCGTAAATGGTAGAAGCGGCAACAACGTGATCGCCTGCCTCACAGATATTAAAAACTGCGTAGAAGTTGGCTGCCTGTCCGGAAGAAGTCAGGATTGCAGCAACACCGCCTTCCAGATCTGCGATCTTTGCGGCTACGGCATCGTTGGTCGGGTTCTGGAGACGGGTGTAAAAATATCCGTCTGCCTTCAGATCAAATAACTGGCCCATTTCGTCGGTGGTGTCATATTTGTAAGTGGTACTCTGATAGACAGGAAGTGCACAGGGCTCGCCTTTGGATGGGGTATAGCCGGAGTGGATACATTTAGTCTCTAAATTATAGTCGCTCATAGGGATAAGTCCTTTCTGCTGTGTTTTTCGTATGAATTTAACCGAATCAGGGAAGTTTGCTGCTTCAGATGCGGATACCCCATTGATCTGGATTAAGGAAGCTTCCTGTATTTCCGGATACTTCATTCCTGTATTATGCGTTTCAGGGATTTCTGAGAGAAGCTTTGATCCTTATAGTTCGGCTAAATAAAATATGAAAAGTACAGTTGTGTATTTTAAATAAAACTACATATAAGTATAACTCTTTATGTGTTGAAATACAACAATATTCTACATAAACTCTACTAGGCTATAGGGGAAATGAAATATTGCGTTCTGGTGCACATGATAAAATGCCATATGATCAACGTTCGTAATAACATAGTAAGTCATTTTATAGATTCGAAAATATGAGCAAATGCCGAAAAAACACTGTAAAACAAACAAAATATGTGAATAAAGTAACAAATGGTGAAAATCGCATAAAAACAAAATGGAAATTTTGTACAAAAAAGATATTGCGTTCACGTGCACAAAATGATAATATAACATCATCAAAAAGAACACAAAAACAGAAAACAATAAAAAATAAAAAAATGAACGGAGGAATTTAAAATGTTAAGAGTAGGAGTTATCGGATGCGGCGGAATGGGAAGAGATCATATCAGAAGACTGACAGAGAAGATCCAGGGAGCAGAAGTAGTAGCTGTTTCCGATGTATTTGAGGAAAGTGCCAGGAAAGCAGCCGAGATCTGCGGAGCAAAAGTCTATGCAGACAGTAAGGAGCTCATCAATGCAGAGAACGTAGATGCAGTATTTATCGTATCTCCGGGCTTCGCACATGTAGATTCTCTTCTTCAGGCAATTGAGGCCGGTAAGAGGATTTTCTGTGAGAAACCATTATGTACAACTGCTGAGGACTGCCTGAAAGTAGTAAAGGCAGAGGAGGCAGCCGGCAAACACCTCATCCAGCTTGGATTTATGAGACGCTATGACAAGGGATACCAGCAGATCAAGGAAGCACTTGCAACAGGAGAGTACGGCGAGCCGCTGATCCTTCACTGTACACACAGAAATCCGGAGGTAGGTACCAATTACAACACACCAATGGCTGTGCACGATACCGCAATCCATGAGATCGATGTTCTTCACTGGCTTGTAGATGATGAGTATGAATCAGCACAGGTAGTAATGCCAAGAGTGACGAAATATTCCCACTCTGAGCTGAAAGATCCGCAGATTATGATGCTTCGTACTAAAAAAGGTGTATGCATTGATGTAGAAGTATTTGTAAACTGCAAGTTCGGATATGATATCAATTGTGAAGTTGTATGCGAGGATGGTGCACTCAAAATGGCACAGCCGGCTTACCCGTCTATCCGCAAGAATGCGGCAGTGTCCACTGCTATTGACACAGACTGCTTCGTAAGATTTAAAGACGCTTATGATAAAGAGGTTCAGGATTGGGTTGATAACGCAGAGGCAGGAGTGATCACAGGACCGAATGCATGGGATGGATACCTGGCAGCGATCACTGCAGATGCTCTTGTAAAAGCGCAGGAAACCGGACAGATCGAGAAGATCGTTACAGCAGTTGAGAAGCCGGAATTTTATAAATAAATATATTTTACGAGCTCCCCCTCATCAAGTGTGAGTTATCATACCAACTTATTGCTGCAGGCTTCCCCAATGAGTCTGCGGCGGCAGTTACCGGCAGGCTCCGATTCCGCTTCGGCTTTGTTGAAACTGCGGCGGAAAACCTGCCGGTGAGATTGATCAGAAAAATTGGCTGAAAAGTAAGAATATATGGAGGATATTGAAGATGAGATTAGGATTTAATGAAGCAACTGCACTGGAATGCAAAGGACAGTCTCTTATGGCAGACCTGGAGATGTGTGAGAAATATGGCTTTGATTATATTGAGATCCGTTTTGACTGCGTAAAGGATTATCTCAAAGAGCATACACTGGAAGAGCTTGCAGACTGGTTTAAGAACCATCATCTGAAACCATGGGCATATAACACTCTGATCTTCTTTAACCAGAGAGATGAGGCAGGGGAAAAAGAAATCGACGAAGAGGTTGATTTTATCCTGCAGGTTTCCAAAGCGATCGGAATGAAAATGCTGATCACAGTTCCGAGCTTCGACGTAAAAGACAAATCTGTCAGTGAGATCAAAGAAGAAGCAGTTGCACGTCTTCGTTATCTTTCCGATAAGGTTGGCGCAGACATGAAAATTTCTCTGGAGTTCTGCGGTGCACCGAACTGCTCCATCAACCAGTTTGGAACAGCCTATGATGTGGTAAAAGCAGTAGACAGAGATAATGTAGGCGTTACTGTGGACACCTTCCATTTCCATGAGATGTGCTCCCGCCTTGAGGACCTGAGAGCTGCGGATGGAAAGAAGATTTTTGCATACCATTTAAATGACTGTGAGGATCTTCCGCTTGGCTCCTGCGGAGACGACAAGAGACTGTGGCCGGGTGAGGGTGTTGTGGATCATGCAGGAATCGCAGCTGCACTGAAGGAGATCGGCTTTGACGGCGTTTGCACTATCGAAGAGTTCCGTCCGGAGTACTACGCAATGAGCCATGAGGACAACGTGAAAAAAGCTGCAGAAGTCACCAGAGATTTTGTACAGAAATATTTCGGATAATTCATTCAGAAAGGTCCGACCTTAAACCGATAGGAGGTAGATACTATGGCTGGTAAGGGAATCCCTGAATTGTTGAATTACAAGCAGAAGGGGAAAGACTTGAATGAATTCATCAAGGTTCCGTTGTCGGAAAAGCTGGCATACTGTTTTGGCGATCCGGCACTGACCTTGATGTATACCATGACTACAACTCTGCTGATCTATTTTTATACCAACGTTGTTGGAATATCAGCAGGTGCGGTAGGAATGATCATGCTATTGTCCCGTGTTTTTGATGGATTTTCCGATGTGCTGATGGGAACTATTATCGACCGGACTCATTCCAGATATGGAAAGGCAAGGATCTGGATTTTAAGGCTTGCGGTTCCTTATGCGCTGGCAGCGGTGCTTTTGTTCACTATGCCGCCAATGGGAAATATGGGAAAGATCATTTATGCTTTTGTTACCTATAATATCATGAATACGGTTGTATACACTGCTATCAGTCAGCCGTTCCATGCACTGGGCTCTCTGATGAGCCGTGACCGCCGTGAGCGTGATGTGATCTGTAACATCCGCATGGTATTGTCTATCACGGCAAGTATGATCATTACTGCGTTCACGCTGCCGCTGATCAATATCGTAGCAAATGTTACCGGTAATCAGCAGATGGCCTGGATTCTGGTAACTGCCGGTTATGCGATCATTTCTGTCGGTGTACTTGTGAATACTTATATGGTCTGTACAGAGCGTGTTTCTGCAGCGAAACAGGAAAAGGAAGATATTCCTTTTGTGGAAGCATTTAAAGCAACCGTTACCAATAGGTATTTCCTTATCGCTCTGGGGCTGATGATCTTTTATACCGCATATCAGATCATTATCGGAACGGATCTTACCTATTACTGCCAGTATGTACTTGGAAATGTAGACCTCGTCATGCCTCTTTCTGCAGCTGAGAAACTGGCAACTGTGGCAGGAATTGCCCTTCTGCCGAAGGTGCTTCCCCGTTATGGAAAAAGAAATCTCATTTGTGCCGGTTGCATCCTGGGCGTTGCAGGACAGCTTCTGTTCCTGATGAATATTACCAGTGTTTCGCTTGGTGTTGTAACCTGTATCATGAGAGGTATCGGAATCGCACCTTTCTATGGTGTGCAGTATTCTCTTCCAAGCGATGCTATTGAGTATGGCCAGTGGAAAACAGGCAAGCGTGTGGAGGGGCTGATGTTTTCATCTATGAGCATGGGTCAGAAAGCCGGTTCAGGACTGACTTCTGCTATCATGGGAGGAATTCTTTCCGCGGCATACTTTGACGGAACAAAGGCGACAGCGGCAGAGCAGTCTGCAGAGGCAATCCGCGTGATCAAGGGATTTTATCTGTATGTTCCGATAGCAATCTGGGTAGTGATGTTTGTGATCGCAGCATGCTACCAGCTGGACAAAGTTTATGACAAAATGATGCGTGAACTGATCCAGAGAGAAGCTGGAGATGAAAGCGTCTCTGTGCCGGGTGAGATCCAGTCCATGCCGTCACCGGCAGTTTTCGGAAACCGGATCAACGTGGCGATCGGAAGATTGTATGGCAGCAGTGGAAGAAAGATCGCCGAGGATGTTGCAAAAGCACTGGACTGCAAGGTTTATGATCGTCAGATCATCTGCCTCATGGCAGAAAAGTTCGGTATGGAAAAAGCAGATCTGGAAAGTGTAAGGCAGTATCTGGATTCCTACAATTATGAGGACTCTGAGCTTACGTTTTCTCCGTATGGACATTCATCGGCAGGTGCGGCAGCAGATTATACAGGTGTTCAGATGTTTGAGGTGCAGAGCCGGATCATCCGTGAGCTTTCTGAGAGAAGACCAGGTGTATTCCTGGGAAGATGTGCCAACTATGTGCTTCGTGGAGAGCCGCATACATACAGCTTTTTCGTTTATGCAGATGATGATTACCGGGAAAAAGAGGGGCAGGAATATTATAAAGGCCAGTCTCTTGGAGAACTGAAGAAACGTGATCAGATCCGAAATGAATACTATGAGAAGTTTACCGGAATCCGCAGAGATGATCCTCATTGTTACGATATGGTGATCAATGTATCCAAAACAGGTGCAGCCGGAGCGGCCGGTTTGATCCTGGATTATATCCGGAATAAAGAAGAGGAAAAAGGAGGGAATGCATCATGAAGATCGCATTTGACGTAGATGTTCTTGCAAAACAGATGGATATCAACCGTATGGTCCATCAGGTGGCGGACTGGGGATATAAATATATTGAACAGTCCCCGCATCCGAGAATCAATCCGTTCTATAAGCATCCACTGTTTTCAAAAGAGTGTGAGCGGGAATACAGACAGGCTTTGCGGGAAACCGGTGTAGAGATTTCTTCTTTTATCGTGGTGTATCGCTGGTCTGGTCCGACGGAGGAACAGAGACAGTTTGCAGTTGCAAACTGGAAACGGATGATCCAGATCGCCGGAGATATGGGAGTGAAGGTTATCAATACAGAACTTTCGGGTGATCCGAACCAGCAGGAAATCTGCAATGGAATGTGGTTTAAATCCATGGAGGAATTGCTTCCGCTGATCGAGCGTGAGGGCATCCGCGTGGAAATCCAGTCTCATCCTTATGATTTCTGTGAGTTGAATAATGAGACCTGTGATATGGTGAAATCGTTTCGTTCTCCAAACCTTGGTTATGTGTATTCTTCTCCTCACGGCTTCTTCTACGATGAGGGTAAAGGTGATGTGCGGTCCATGCTGAAATATGCGGGAGATGAACTGACCCATGTACTTTTTGCGGATACCTTTAACCAGACCATGGACTGCAGGTACATTTTAAATCCGCCGTGGCTGAATGGCCGTGGAAAAGCGGATGTGACGGTGCATCAGCATCTTGCAATGGGTGAGGGAGATGTGGATTTTGATGGTATTTTTGAAACATTGAGAGAAATGGATTTTGCCAGCAAGCAGCTGAAACCGGATGCACCGAAAGCCGGCGGCGATAACATTGCCTGCGTTTCCATGTTTGGTTTTCCGGAAAAGATGGATAAGCAGGCACCGGAAGCAAGAGAGAGGATTGAGAGAGAACTGCTGGGGAAATGATCGGGTGATCGCGGCAGATCAGAAAGAAAGCTGCAATAAATGAGCAGCTGACAGTACGCAGAACGGTGAAAAAGACTGATAAAATAATGAACGCGTGCAGAAACACGGTTTTCAGGATGAAAGTTTCATTGTGGAAACCGTGTTTTTGATGCCTTTCTTTATAAAAAAACTTTACATATATCAAACAACTGTCTTGTCACATGTAAAGTACTGTGGTATTATGTGTAAGATGTTTTGAAAAAAGTTGCATGATAATTAAAAAGCAGATCAGAAGCATCTGCATAATAAAGACTAGTACAGCAAAAGCAGGAATTCAAAAAAAGAAATCCTGCAGGAAAGGTGAAAGATAATGACAGTTGCAGAAGAAATCCAGAAATTAAAAAAAGAAAAAGATGCCATCATCCTTGCACACTACTATGTGCGTCCGGAAGTGCAGGATGTAGCTGACTATATAGGAGATTCCTTTTATCTCAGCAAGATCGCTGCCAGCGCGAAAGAGAAGACGATCGTGTTCTGTGGAGTAGGATTTATGGGAGAGAGCGCGAAGATCTTAAGTCCGGATAAAACTGTTCTGATGCCTGCCATGGATGCAGACTGTCCGATGGCTCATATGGCAACAGAAGAAGGCATCCGCAAGGTGCGGGAGGAATATGATGATGTGGCAGTTGTCTGTTACATTAATTCCACAGCTGCATTGAAGGAGCTTTCTGATGTATGTGTTACTTCCGCAAATGCAGTAAAGATCGTAAAAGCGCTTCCGAACAAAAACATCTTTTTTATCCCGGACAGAAACCTTGCACATTTTATTGCAGAACAGGTTCCTGAGAAGAACTTTATTTATAACGAAGGTTTCTGTATTGTCCATGAATTTATGGATCCGGAAGAAGTAAAAGCAGCAAAAGAAGCGCACCCGGATGCACTGGTTCTGGCACATCCGGAATGTCCTCAGACAGTTCTGAAACAGGCTGATTACATCGGAAGTACATCGGGGATCATCAAATACGCACAGGAAAGTGACAACAAAGAATTTATCATCTGCACAGAATGCGGCGTTCAGTACAAGCTGGAAACTACCTGCCCGGATAAAAAATTCTACTTCACAGAAACGGTTCCGGTCTGCAAAAACATGAAAAAAGTATTTCTGGAAAAAGTCCTCCACGTTCTGAAAACCGGGGAGAATGAGGTTCATGTAACAGACGAGACACGTGAAAACGCGAAGAGACCGCTGGAGCGGATGCTGGAACTGGCAAAATAAAGAAAACACATTTTTATAAAGATTTGTCTGAGTTGGCTGAAAAGAGAAATCAAGACAGAGAGGCGAAAAGCAATGAGAATTAAAACAGACGTAGTGATCGTAGGAACAGGTGTTGCAGGCATGTTTAGTGCATTGAAGCTTCCACGGGACAAAAAGATCGTGATCATCACAAAAGAGGATATGAGAAGCAGCGATTCTTTCCTGGCGCAGGGTGGAATCTGTGTGCTCCGTGATGAAAATGATTACGACAGTTATTTTGAAGATACCATGAAGGCAGGACATTACGAAAACAGAAAAGAGTCGGTAGACATTATGATCCGAGGCTCCAGGGACATCATTAATGACCTTGTTGGATATGGTGTGGATTTCAAGATGGATGGAGATGATTTTGCCTATACAAGAGAAGGTGCACATTCCAGGCCGAGGATTCTTTATCATGAAGATATCACAGGAAAAGAAATTTCCGAAAAGCTTCTCCAGCAGGTGCTGAAGCTTGATAATGTAACAATTCTGGAATATACTACCATGCAGGATATTCTTGTGGAAAATGGCAAATGTGCAGGCTTAAAGGCTGTTTCCGCGGAAGGTAACAGAGATCGTCTGAAAGCAATGGAAGCTGGAAATGCGGTGAAGATCCAGGAGGAAATCCAGCCAGGCGGAGAGATTCAGGTAGAAATCTATGCACAGGATACAATTCTGGCAAGCGGTGGAATCGGAGGAAGATATGCGCATTCCACCAATTATCCGCATCTTACAGGGGATGCTCTTGATATTGCAAAAAAACATAATGTGCGTCTGGAACATCTGGATTATGTGCAGATCCATCCGACAACGCTGTATTCCAAGAGACCAGGCCGCAGATTCCTGATCTCAGAATCGGTCCGCGGAGAAGGTGCAGTACTTTATAACAGCAAAAAAGAGCGTTTTGTCAATGAACTTCTTCCAAGAGATGTAGTAACAAATGCGATCCGGGAAGAAATGAAAAAAGAAGGAACAGACCATGTATGGCTTTCCATGGAAAATATTGATAAAGATACGATCCTGAATCATTTTCCGAATATTTATCAGAGATGCCTGGAAGAAGGCTATGATGTGACAAAAGAATGCATCCCTGTTGTTCCTGCCCAGCATTATTTCATGGGCGGTATCTGGGTAGATTCTGACAGCAAGACCAGCATGGATCAGCTTTATGCAGTGGGAGAGACCAGCTGCAACGGTGTACATGGCGCGAACAGATTGGCAAGTAATTCCCTGCTGGAAAGTCTTGTATTTGCAAAACGTGCAGCCAAAGCAATCTCCGCAGAAAAGAAAAGTACTGCAGGTGCGGCATAAATGCAGCCGGAATATAAATATCCGTATTATGAAAAACAGGAGCAGCCTTGCTTTGGAGAACGGGGCTGCTATGATAATTAAGAAAGAGAAGGTATTGTAAAATGAATAAAATTACAATGACACTTCAGGTAGATCACCTGATCCTGGAGGCTTTAAAGGAAGATATTTCAAGCGAAGACGTTACCACAAACTCTGTTATGAAAGAAGCAGTTCCGGGAGAGGTAGATCTGATCTGTAAAGAGGATGGAATCATTGCGGGACTGGAAATCTTCAGCCGTGTATTTACGCTTCTGGATGCTGATACAAAAGTAGAGCTGTTCTGTAAAGATGGTGATGAGGTAAAAAAAGGCCAGAAAATGGGAAAAGTTGCCGGAGATATCCGCGTGCTTCTTTCCGGCGAGCGTGTGGCACTGAATTATCTGCAGAGAATGAGCGGAATCGCAACGTACACACATTCTGTTGCGTCTCTTCTTGAGGGAACAGGGATCACTTTGCTGGATACCAGAAAAACAACGCCGAATATGCGCATTTTTGAGAAATATGCAGTTCGCGTAGGCGGTGGACAGAACCACAGATATAATCTTTCTGATGGAGTTCTGCTGAAAGACAATCACATCGGAGCAGCAGGAAGTGTTGCGAATGCTGTAAAAATGGCGCAGGAGTACGCTCCTTTTGTCCGTAAGATTGAAGTTGAGGTAGAAACTCTTGATCAGGTAAAAGAAGCTGTTGAGGCCGGCGCTGATATCATCATGCTTGACAATATGACTCCGGAAATGATGAAAGAAGCAGTAAAACTCATTGACGGAAGAGCGAAAACAGAATGTTCCGGAAATGTTACAAAAGAAAATATTGCAAAGATCAGGGATGTTGGTGTAGACTATGTATCAAGTGGTGCATTAACACATTCCGCACCGATCCTTGATATTTCGCTTAAGAATCTTCATCCGCTTTCCTGAAGATCACAGAATTTTGCAAAATACCGAGTGCTGTGACAGGAAATATCCGGAATATCAGAAAAAAAGAAGCGAGAATTGTCGGAAGCAGATGCATAACAGGTAATATCTGAACCGGGTGGGAGATATTGCGAGAATGAAGGAGAGAGGTACCGGAACAAAAAGTACAGGCACAGCCAGGAAAGGGGAACTTAAATGACTGGTTCAGAACGCAGGACAGCGATCATGGATCAAATTAAAAATAGTGACCGGCCGGTCTCAGGAAGTGCTTTGGCCAGAACATTTCAGGTCAGCAGACAGGTGATCGTGCAGGATATTGCGTTGATACGCGCGGAGGGGAATGACGTGATCTCCACCAACAGAGGATATATTTTTACTGCTCCCCATACTGTGAGCCGGATATTCAAGGTGCATCATACAGATGCGGATCTGGAGAACGAGCTTTGCGGGATTGTGGATCTTGGCGGAAAAGTGATCAACGTAATGGTGAATCACAGAATTTACGGACATATCGAGGCAGAACTGAATATCAGTTCCAGACGCCAGGTTGAGAATTTTATGGAGGATATCCGAAGCGGCAAGTCCAGTCCTCTGAAGAATATCACATCTGATTATCATTATCATAAAGTAGAAGCAGAATCCGAGGAAATCCTGGATATGATTCAGGATATGCTGAAACGGCGAGGATTTCTGATCGAAGCAGAATAGCAGAAGTCTGAAACAAAAAGAAAAGATATACAGAATGAGAAAATTCTGTTAATATGAAAATATAGTGATCACGAAAATAGGAGAAGGAATCCTGCACGGCAGGGTTCCTTCTTGTACCCTGCGGAAATGTGCACCCTGTGGAAATGTACAGACAGGGAAAACAGGATGCAGATATGAGGGTGAGAAAAAATACGGTCGGACATGTATGGAGGGGAAAATGGATTATCAGAGTATGTTTACATTTATGCTGGAGATGGCAGGAACTATTGCGTTTGCTGCTTCCGGAGCTATGGTGGGAGCACAGAGAGGAATGGATATTTTCGGGGTCTGCGTTCTTGGCGTGGTAACTGCAGTGGGAGGTGGAGCTACCAGGGATATTATTCTGGGAATCGTGCCACCGGGAATGTTTCAGAATCCGCTGTATACCATTGTGGCAACAGTGACGTCCTGTATTGTTTTTGCAGTGATGTACTGGAAACAGGAGCTTCTGGAAGGCGGGAACCGGCTGGTCTATGATAAGGTGATGCTGGTGATGGATACGGTTGGACTTGGCGTATTTACCGTTATGGGTGTTGATAAGGGGATTTCCCAGGGATATATGGGAAGAATATTTTTTCTTGTATTTCTTGGGACTGTTACAGGAGTTGGAGGCGGTCTGATCCGTGATATGATGGCAGGAGTACCGCCATATATTTTTGTGCGCCATATTTATGCCTGTGCATCCATTGTAGGGGCTATTGCCTGTGTCTGGACATACAGGCTGTGGGGAGGAGTGCCTGCCATGGTGATCGGAACGATAGTAGTGATCCTGATCCGGTATCTGGCGGCACATTACCGGTGGAATCTGCCGAGACTGAGGAGAGAATAAAAAAAGAAATGTTGATATCGAAATGCAGATACCCGATCTGCATGGTCAGATGAGGCAGCCGTTTGAAATAATGAAGGACTGCTGCCGGATAACAGGAATGGATATATGAAAAGCTCCGGATCATTTAAGGAATAATGTTCCGGAGCTTTTTATCTTATATTTGGTTTATATTGCGTAGAAAAATCTTATCTGTTTTGATCATAAGAGGATTATGCGTCTGTATCCTGCAGAGCCAGGAAACCTTCCTCGCCGGTACGGATTTTGACAACGTTTTCGATATCGTAAACGAAGACTTTACCATCACCGATCTGACCGGTATGAAGAACTTCTTTGGCAGTATCAATAACCTTCTGAACCGGTACGAGACTTACAACGATCTCAATCTTAACCTTCGGACGGAGGTTCATGTCAAGCTCAACACCACGATAGTAGGTTGGAGCACCCTTCTGAACACCACATCCCATAACGTTTGTGATAGTGATACCGGTTACGCCGATCTCGTTCATAGCCTGCATAAACTCATCCAGCTTGTTCTGACGTGTGATGATAACAACCTTTGTCAGTTTGTGTACGCCGTCTGCAGGAATCTCAGGAACAGATTCAGCAGGAGCAGAAGGAGCATGTTTTACAACAGGGGCTTTTACGGAAGTTCCCATTGGAGTCGGAGCCTTTGTCATGGTATCCTGTACAAAGAATCCATCGTATGCACTTGCGAGGCCATGCTCTTTCATATCCAGACCTGCGATCTCTTCCTCAGCGGAAACACGAAGTCCGATAGTGTGTTTGATCACCTGGAAGATGATTGTCATAGTAACAGCAACCCATGCGATCGTGATAGCCATACCAATAAACTGAACACCGAAGCCATGGAAACCACCGCCTGTGAGAAGACCTTTCCATCCGGTACCTGCACCGTCGGAGAAAAGACCTACAGCAAGAGTTCCGAAAGCACCGTTAAGACCGTGAACGCCAACAGCACCAACCGGGTCATCAATTTTGAGAACTTTATCAATAAATTCAATACCAAATACTACAATGAATCCGGCGAGGATTCCGATGATAGCTGCAGATGTAGGAGATACGGTATCGCAGCCTGCGGTGATGGCTACCAGTCCTGCAAGAGAACCGTTCAGGGACATGGAAACATCCGGTTTTTTGTAGCGGATCCATGTGATCAGCATGACTGTTACAGTAGCGACAGCAGCGGCAAGGTTTGTTGTTACGAAGATTTTTCCGGCGCTTACAATGGCGTCGCCTTCCATGCTGACAGTAGATGCACCGTTGAAACCGAACCAGCAGAACCAGAGGATGAATACACCAAGCGCACCAACAGTAAGGTTGTGTCCCGGGATCGCTCTGGATTTACCGGATTTGGAATATTTTCCGATACGAGGTCCGAGGATGATGGCACCGATGAGTGCAGCAACACCACCAACCATATGAACAGCACAGGAACCTGCAAAATCATGAAATCCCATCTGGCTGATAAATCCGCCGCCCCAGATCCAGTGACCGGATACCGGATATACAACGAGACTGATCAGCAAACTGTAGATACAGTAGGAGATGAACTTGGTACGCTCTGCCATGGCACCGGATACGATGGTAGCAGAGGTAGCGCAGAATACAGTCTGGAAGATGAGAAATGCCCAGAAAGGAACTCCATCCGGAAGCATTGCGTTTCCGTAGTTTGCCTCTGAGGCGATTCCGCCGATCTTGCCGAAGAAACCGTTTCCTGCACCGAACATGATGCCAAATCCAACCAGCCAGAAGACCGGTGTACCGATACAGAAGTCCATCAGGTTTTTCATAATGATATTACCTGCGTTTTTTGCTCTTGTGAATCCTGTTTCGACCATTGCGAATCCAGCCTGCATGAAGAAGACCAGTGCTGCGCCGACGAGGACCCAAGTTGTGTTTACTGAAGAATACATAGTAACACTTCCTTTCCCAATTTTTTTCTTTCCTATTATATATGGAAAGATTATTTATAATACCGGACAGAAAAAAGACAGAATCTATCCAGCATCAGTATAACGAAAAAGCGCAGGAGAGAGGAAATTCTCTTCCGCGCCTTTACGAAATCAAAATAGGTATATGTAAAACAGGGGATATCTGTATCGTGTGATTAATGGATGAGGAAATCGATAATGAATTATGAAGTAGAGTTCATAAGGGATATCCCCCGTATTTACCGTATGAAATTTTTATCTGATATCCGTGATCAGATTGAGAATAACAGCTCGTCGTAGGTCGGATATGGAAGTAACTCATCCGGGATCAGAGCCTCTGCCTCATCAGCAGATTTTCTTAAAACTTCCATATCTTCCAGAACAGTTTCCTGATAAGCCTTAGAGCATGCAAGCACATCGTCAGAAGAAGCAAGAGCTTTTGCTGTATCTGCCTTCAGAGTTTCCAGATCCTTTGCCATGGTGTCTGCAAGTGTACTCAGTTTGGAGATCAGAGCAGCTTCACTTGCTACAGAAATATCAGCTACTACGGATTTCTTAGCAGCTGCAGTATCTGCAAGCTTTTCAACATATGTATATACAGAAGGAATTACCTGCTTCTGGATCATCTCAGCCAGAGTGTTGGATTCGATATTGATGGTCTTGTAATAGTTCTCAAGCCAGATATCGTAACGGGAGAAGAGCTCTTCCCTTGTAAAAATGCCATGCTTTGTAAACAGCTCAATGTTCTTCTCAGCAATGAAATGCGGAAGTGCATCCGGAGTTGTTTTAAGATTGTAGAGACCACGTTTCTCAGCTTCTTCAACCCATTCGTCTGTATAGCCGTTTCCGTTAAAGATGATGCGTTTATGCTCTTCAATGGTCTTCTTAAGAAGTGCATGTACTGCGCTTTCCATTTCTTCTTCCGGAACATCCTTAAGAGACGCGCTGAATTCTGCAAGAACCTCTGCAACAGCGGTATTCAGTACGATGTTCGGGTTTGCAACAGATGCTGCAGAACCAAGCATACGGAACTCAAATTTGTTTCCGGTAAATGCAAATGGTGAAGTACGGTTTCTGTCTGTGGTATCCTTTATGAAGTGCGGAAGTACCTTTGCTCCGATATCCATCTGTACCGCATGCTTATTGCTGAAGAAGGTATCGTTTTCAATAGATTTCAGTACGTCTGTCAGCTCATCTCCAAGGAAGATGGATACGATCGCAGGCGGTGCCTCGTTTGCTCCGAGACGATGATCGTTTCCGGCGCTTGCAACAGATACGCGGAGAAGATCGGCATAATCGTCAACGGCTTTGATGACAGCTACCAGGAATACCAGGAACTGTGTATTCTCTGCCGGTGTTTTTCCCGGATCAAGAAGGTTTACACCTGTGTCTGTGCTCATGGACCAGTTGTTGTGTTTACCGCTTCCGTTGATTCCCTCAAATGGTTTCTCGTGAAGGAGGCAGACCATGTTGTGCTTGTCGGCAACCTTCTTCATGATCTCCATGGTCAGCTGGTTGTGGTCAACAGCAACATTTGTGGTATCAAATACAGGAGCCAGTTCGTGCTGTGCAGGAGCAACCTCGTTATGTTTTGTTTTGGCCGGAATGCCAAGCTTCCAGAGCTCTTCGTCAAGATCATGCATGTAAGCAGCAACGCGAGGTTTCAGGGCTCCGAAGTAATGATCTTCCATTTCCTGTCCTTTTGGTGCAGAAGCGCCCAGAAGAGTACGGCCGCAGAAGATCAGGTCTTTTCTCTTCTTGTAAAGATCCTTGTCAACCAGGAAGTATTCCTGCTCAGGTCCTACGGTTGTGTCGATGTGACGGACCTCTTTGTTTCCGAGGATGTGAAGGATACGAACCGCTTCTTTGTTCAGAACATCCATGGAACGAAGAAGAGGAGTTTTCTTATCCAGTGCCTCTCCGCTGTAGGAACAGAATGCAGTAGGAATGTAAAGAGTTTTATCTTTGATGAATGCAGGTGAAGTAGGATCCCATGCTGTATATCCTCTTGCTTCAAAAGTAGCACGAAGTCCGCCTGACGGGAAGCTGGATGCATCCGGCTCACCTTTTACCAGCTCTTTACCGGAGAAATCCATAATCACCTGTCCGTCACCTGTAGGAGAGATGAAGCTGTCATGCTTCTCAGCAGTTACGTTTGTCATCGGCTGGAACCAGTGTGTGTAATGTGTCGCACCATTTTCAGTAGCCCACTCTTTCATTGCAACTGCTACGGAATTTGCAACATCCAGTTCCAGATGAGTTCCGTTTTCAATTGTTTTCTTTAATGCTTTGTACATGTCCTTTGGCAGTTTACTTCGCATCACTTTGTCATTGAATACAAGGCTGCCATACATTTCAGGGATACTCTGTGCCATATAGGTACACTCCTTTCGATTTCACTCATTCATTATAATTTTTAATTATTTTATAAGGGCCGCCGCCGGAAGAGCCGGGTATAAACGGACCGAAAACAAAAAAAGCGCTTCAGATACTTGTCGTATCCAAAGCGCCTTTGCTTTATGTGATGCAGTATACACCAAAATAAAATAATGTCAAGAGCTTTTTGGAAAAAATCTAAAAAATCGACCGGAGCGATGGGACTGTCGGAAAATAGGCAGGGTTGACAAATCTTGTCTTTTTATTATAATCTGATATCGTAGTTATACAGTTGAAAAGTCATTGATTTCTATAGAAAGAGCTTTTTGACCAGTAACCAAGACACACAACACGGAAAGAACAGATGGAGGAAAATATGTCAGGAGTAAAGGAAGAATGTGGCGTATTCGGGATTTATGATCTGGATGGAGGGAATATTGCACCATCTATTTATTATGGTCTTACTTCGCTGCAGCACAGGGGACAGGAGTCCTGCGGAATGGCCGTTTCAAGGACGGACGGAGAAAGAGGAAACGTACAGTTCCATAAAAATCTCGGACTGGTAAGCGAAGTTTTGCGAAAAGATGTTGTACATAATATGAATGGTGATATCGGAATCGGGCATGTTCGTTATTCCACAACCGGAGAATCTGTTGCAGAGAATGCACAGCCGCTGGTACTTTCTTATATCAAGGGAAGTCTGGCACTTGCGCACAACGGAAATCTGGTTAATACAGAAGCTTTGAAATGGGAGCTGATCCAGACAGGCGCAATTTTCCATACAACTACCGACTCAGAGGTTATCGCGTTCCATATTGCAAGGGAACGTGTGCATTCTGCCACTGTAGAGGAAGCAGTACATAAAACCGTAGAGAAGATACGTGGAGGATATGCTCTTGTGATCATGAGCCCTCGGAAGCTGATCGGTGCTCGTGATCCTTACGGATTGAAACCCCTCTGTCTTGGAAAAAGAGATAATGCCTATGTCCTTGCATCTGAAAGCTGTGCGCTGACATCTGTAGGGGCGGAATTTATCCGTGATATTGAACCGGGTGAGATCGTCACGATCACCAAGAACGGACTGAAATCCAGCAAACTGACTGAGAAGAAAAAGCATGCTCATTGTGTTTTTGAATATATTTATTTTGCAAGACTGGACAGCACCATGGATGGCGTGAAAATCTATGATGCAAGGATCCGTGGAGGAAAATCTCTTGCAAAATCCTATCCGGTAGAAGCGGATCTGGTAACCGGTGTACCGGAATCCGGACTTCCGGCAGCAAAAGGCTATTCTGAGGAATCCGGAATCCCGTTTGGCTTTGCATTCTATAAGAATAGTTACATTGGAAGAACCTTTATCAAGCCTACACAGCAGGAGCGAGAGTCCAGTGTCCATTTGAAACTGAGCGTTCTGGAATCCGTAGTTAAGGGGAAGAGAATTGTTCTGGTGGATGATTCCATTGTCCGCGGAACTACCATTGCCAATCTGATCCACATGCTGAAAGAAGCAGGAGCAAAAGAAGTCCATGTACGTATCAGCTCCCCGCCATTTTTACATCCCTGTTATTTTGGTACCGATGTGCCGTCCAATGACCAGCTGATCGCAGCACAGCACAGCACGGAAGAAATCCGTAAGATGATCGGTGCAGACTCCCTAGGTTATATGCAGATCGATTATCTGGAAGGCATGGCAGGCGGACTTCCGCTGTGCAAAGCATGTTTTGATGGCAATTATCCGATGGAAATACCGGCAGAAATCAAACAGGATTAATAAACTATGTGGAATTAATCTCACAGTAAAAAATAATGGATTGAAAAACAAAAATGTGAAAACTACACAATAAACATATAAAAACCCGGATTTTGTTATGCAAAATCCGGGTTTTTATAGATGGACTCTTAAAAACGATAAAAAACATCAACTTGACAAATCTGACAATATGAGACATAATGTGGGACGACCAGATAAGAAAAGACCGCTGGTCTGGAAAATACAGGAAAATAGCGCGGTCGAAATAAGGCCGGGTTTTTGCCGAGATAAAAGAGAGGATGATATTTATGTCTAAAAAAATTAGATTGAATGCGACAGAGGATGTTAAAGAATTTGTTAAGGCTGCAAGTAAATGTGATTTTGATGTAGATATTTCATATAACAGAATTTTAATTGATGCAAAATCTATTCTTGGAATCCTCAGCATGGATCTGACTAAGGTTCTTACAGTAACCTGTCATGGAGAGAATCATGAGTTTAACTGCTTCCTTCAGAAATATGCAGTTGCCTGACAGACAGTGCAGAGACAGATAAGATATCATAAAAATAAAAGGCAGACGTGACTGCAGAGACGGGAGATCAGATGGAAATCCCTGGCAGGCGTCTGCTTTTTTCTTTACAACCATTTCATAGGAAGAAATTCCGCAGACTATATGAAAAATCAGTGTTACTGTTCACTGGTAATATTCCGCGAGGTGTTTTTTGTGAGCGAAGGTCACAGAAAACCCGAGACATACCGCGCGAATTTATGCGATTAGCATAAATTCTGTGCATCGCGAAGCGTGTTGCTGAGAACGGAGTGAACAGTAACAAATCAGTTATTGACAAATAAAAAAAAATAGTTTATAGTAAACCATATTTTATATGAAAGATAACTGACAAAGGCGTCAGGAACGGATACCACAGGGGAATTCTCACCCCTTGAAATCTGTTCCGGACGCCTTTTTGTTGTGGAACACAAAATGGAGGAGGAAATCGAAGATGGCAGTAAAGTATGTTTTTGTAACGGGTGGAGTTGTTTCCGGTCTGGGAAAAGGAATTACAGCAGCGTCTCTTGGGCGCCTTCTGAAAGCCAGAGGGTATCAGGTGACTATGCAGAAATTTGATCCCTACATCAATATCGACCCGGGAACTATGAATCCCATTCAGCATGGAGAGGTTTTTGTAACCGATGACGGTACAGAGACAGATCTTGACCTTGGACATTATGAGCGTTTCATTGATGAAAGCCTTGATAAAAATTCCAATGTGACAACCGGTAAGATTTACTGGTCTGTTCTCCAGAAAGAGCGTCATGGCGATTTCGGCGGTGGTACCGTTCAGGTGATCCCGCATATCACCAACGAGATCAAGAGCCGTTTTTACAGAGCAAAATCCGCAGACGAAGACAGAATTGCGATCATTGAGGTTGGCGGTACAGTCGGTGATATTGAGAGCCAGCCATTCCTTGAATCCATCCGTCAATTCCAGCATGATGTGGGACATGACAATGCGATCCTTATCCATGTAACTCTGATCCCATATCTTCGTGCTTCCGGAGAGATGAAGACCAAACCCACCCAGGCCAGTGTAAAAGAACTTCAGGGAATGGGGATCCAGCCGGATGTTCTGGTATGCAGAAGTGAGTATCCTCTTACCGAGGATATCCGTGGAAAGATTGCCCTGTTCTGTAATGTGCCTGTAAGCAATGTGCTTCAGAACCTGGATGTGGAATATTTATATGAAGCTCCTCTTGCAATGGAGAGAGAAAAGCTTGCAGACGTAGTACTGCAGAGCTTAAGACTGGAGAATCGCAAACCGGATCTTACAGACTGGGAAAATATGGTAGAAAATCTCCGCCATCCGGATAAAACTGTGAAGATTGCCATGGTTGGTAAATATACACAGCTTCATGATGCATACCTGAGTGTTGTGGAAGCACTGAAGCATGGCGGGATCTCTTGCCGTGCAAAGGTTGATATCACCTGGGTGGACTCCGAAGAGCTCAATGAAAAAAATCTGGATCAGACTCTCCATTCTGTAGATGGAATCCTGGTTCCGGGAGGATTCGGAAACCGTGGTACAGAAGGAATGATCCTTGCGGCACAGTATGCAAGAGTTCATAAGATCCCATACCTCGGGATCTGCCTGGGAATGCAGATGGCTATTGTGGAATTTGCCCGCCATGTGCTTGGATATGAAGATGCCAACAGTATTGAGCTGGCACCGGAAACAACACATCCGGTCATTGCCCTGATGCCGGATCAGGAGGATGTGGAAGATCTTGGAGGAACCCTTCGTCTTGGAAGCTATCCGTGTGTGCTTGCAGAAGGTTCCAGATCCTATGAGCTTTTTGGAAAGAAAGAGATCCAGGAACGTCACAGACATCGTTATGAGGTAAACAACGCATTCCGTAAGGAACTGGACGAAAAGGGAATGTCCATTGTAGGAACATCCCCGGATGCTCACATTGTTGAGATGATCGAAATTGCCGGACATCCGTTCTTTGTGGGAACACAGGGACATCCGGAATTTAAATCCAGACCAAACCATGCACATCCGCTGTTCCGTGGATTTGTGCAGGCGGCAGTTGATAAAAAGACGGCAGAAGAAGCTGCAATGAAAGGATGAGAAAAATGAGAGAAGTGGCAAATCAGCAGCAGGGCCTCTACCGCCCTGAATTTGAACATGATAACTGCGGTATCGGAGCCGTTGTTAATATAAAAGGAAAGAAAACACATGATACAGTTGCCAATGCTCTTAAGATCGTAGAGAATCTTGAGCATCGTGCTGGTAAGGATGCAGAAGGAAAAACCGGTGATGGTGTCGGTATCCTTCTTCAGATCTCCCACAAATTTTTTAAGAAGGTCTGTAAAAAAGAAGGCTTTGATATCGGCGGAGAGAGAGAATATGGTGTAGCCCAGCTCTTTTTCCCGCAGCAGGAGATCAAACGTGCCCAGGCAAAGAAGATGTTCGAGATCATCGTGGAAAAAGAGGGTCTGGAACTTCTGGGATGGCGTACAGTGCCGGTTTTCCCGGAGGTTCTCGGTCATAAAGCGAAAGAGTGCATGCCGTGCATCATGCAGGCATTTGTTAAAAAGCCGGAGGATGTGGAAAAAGGTCTTGCTTTTGACCGTATGCTTTACATCGCACGTCGTGAATTTGAACAGAGTAATGATAATACTTACGTGGTTTCCATGAACAGCCGTACCATCGTATACAAAGGTATGTTCCTGGTAGGACAGCTCCGTACCTTCTTTGGCGATCTTCAGAGCCAGGATTACGAGTCTGCCATTGCAGTGGTACATTCCCGTTTCAGTACCAACACGAATCCAAGCTGGGAGAGAGCACATCCGAACCGTTTCATCGTACATAACGGTGAGATCAACACGATCCGCGGAAATGCCGATAAAATGCTTGCGCGTGAGGAAAATATGGAGTCTCCGTATCTGAAGGATGAGCTGCACAAGGTCCTTCCTGTAGTTAACCGCAATGGTTCTGACTCCGCAATGCTTGACAATACCCTGGAATTCCTGGTTATGAGTGGAATGGATCTTCCACTTGCAGTGATGATCACAATTCCGGAGCCGTGGGCAAACAACGATACGATCTCTCAGGAGAAGAGAGATTTTTATCAGTACTATGCGACCATGATGGAGCCATGGGACGGCCCTGCGTCCATTCTGTTCTCAGATGGCGATGTGATGGGAGCAGTTCTTGACAGAAACGGTCTTCGTCCATCCAGATACTATATCACATCTGATGGCTATATGATCCTTTCCTCCGAGGTTGGTGTTCTTCCTGTGGATGAGGAGAAGATCGTATTAAAAGAACGTCTTCATCCGGGAAAAATGCTCCTGGTTGATACCGTTCAGGGTCGTGTCATCGATGACAATGAGCTCAAAGAAAAATATGCGAAAAAACAGCCTTATGGTGAGTGGCTGGACAGCAATCTGGTACAGCTTCGTGATATCAAGATCCCGAATCAAAGAGTTGTCGAATACACTCCGGAAGAGAGAGCACGCCTTCAGAAAGCTTTCGGATATACTTATGAGCAGTATCGTACTTCAATCAGAAATATGGCATTAAACGGCTCAGAAAGCATCGGAGCCATGGGACATGATACTCCCCTTGCAGTATTTTCCAGGGAACATTATCCGCTGTTCGATTACTTCAAGCAGCTTTTTGCCCAGGTAACAAACCCGCCGATCGATGCGATCCGTGAAGAGATCGTTACTTCTACAAGTGTATATGTAGGTAAAGACGGAAATCTCCTGATCCAGAAGCCGGAGAACTGTCAGGTGCTGAAGATCAACAACCCGATCCTGACCAACACCGATATGCTGAAAATCAAGAATATGAAAAAGGACGGCTTCAAGGTTGTGACCATTTCTACCTTATATTATAAGAGCACAAAGCTCGAACGTGCCATTGACCGTCTGTTCGTAGAGGTAGACAAAGCCTTCCGTGAGGGAGCAAACATCCTGGTTCTTTCTGACCGCGGCGTGGATGAGAACCATATGCCGATCCCGTCCCTGCTGGCGGTTTCCGCAGTACATCAGCATCTTGTAAAAACAAAGAAGAGCACTTCCCTTGCCCTGATCCTGGAGTCCGGTGAGCCGAGAGAGGTACATCATTTCGCAACACTTCTTGGATATGGTGCAAGTGCAGTCAATCCGTATCTGGCACTGGATACGATCCATGAGCTGATCGATACACATATGCTGGATAAGGACTATTACGCAGCTGTTGATGATTACAATCATGCGGTGATCAGCGGTATCGTAAAGATCGCTTCCAAGATGGGTATTTCCACTATCCAGTCCTATCAGGGATCTCAGATCTTTGAAGCAATCGGAATTTCCCAGGATGTGATCGACCGTTACTTTACAGGAACCGTAAGCCGTGTAGGCGGAATCACACTGGAAGATATCGAGGATAATGTAGAAAAACTTCATTCTGAGGCATTTGATCCCCTTGGACTTGCCACAGATCTTACACTGGACAGCGTAGGTGCCCATAAGATGAGAAGCCAGGGTGAGGAGCACAAATATAACCCACGTACCATTCATCTTCTCCAGCAGTCCACAAAACAGGGCAGCTATGAGATGTTCAAGGAATATACAAAGCTGGTAGATGACGAGGGACATGGAAACTTAAGAGGTCTTCTGGACTTCAAGTTTGCCAAGGAGCCTATTCCGATCGACCAGGTTGAGAGTGTTGAGGACATTGTAAAACGATTTAAGACAGGTGCCATGTCCTACGGTTCTATTTCCCAGGAAGCACATGAGACACTGGCTATTGCCATGAACCATCTCCATGGAAAATCCAATACCGGTGAGGGTGGTGAAAGCGATGAGCGTCTGGATTCTGCAGGAACAGACAATGACCGCTGCTCAGCAATCAAACAGGTAGCCAGCGGACGTTTCGGCGTTACCAGCCGTTATCTGGTTTCCGCAAGAGAGATCCAGATCAAGATGGCACAGGGGGCAAAGCCGGGTGAGGGCGGACATCTTCCTGCAAAGAAGGTATATCCGTGGATCGCAAAAACCCGTCATTCCACACCGGGAGTCAGCCTGATCTCTCCGCCGCCACATCATGATATCTACTCTATCGAGGATCTGGCAGAGCTGATCTATGACCTGAAAAACGCCAATAAATATGCGGATATTTCCGTAAAGCTGGTTTCTGAGGCGGGTGTTGGTACGGTTGCAGCCGGTGTTGCAAAGGCTGGAGCACAGACTGTTCTGATCTCCGGATATGACGGAGGTACAGGAGCAGCGCCAAGAAGCTCTATCCATAATGCAGGACTTCCATGGGAGCTTGGACTTGCAGAAACACATCAGACGCTGATCATGAACGGACTTCGTAACCGTGTACGTATCGAGACAGACGGTAAGCTGATGAGCGGCCGTGACGTTGCCATTGCAGCACTTCTCGGTGCAGAGGAATTCGGTTTTGCAACAGCGCCGCTTGTAACGATGGGCTGCGTGATGATGAGAGTCTGCAATCTGGATACCTGTCCGGTAGGTGTGGCTACACAGAACCCGGAGCTTCGTAAGAGATTCCGCGGAAAACCGGAGTATGTGGAGAACTTCATGCGCTTTATCGCACAGGAGCTGAGAGAGTACATGGCACGTCTTGGTATTGCCACCATTGATGAGATGGTAGGTCGTACAGACCTTCTTACAGTTTCTGACAGTGTGCAGGAGCCGCATAAGGGTAAGGTTGACTTAAGTGCCATCCTGAATAACCCATATGCAGGAAAGGGCAAAGTAACCTTTGATCCGAAGGCTGTATACAATTTCAATCTTGAGAAAACTCTGGATGAAAAAGTTCTGGTCAGGAAATGTGCACCGGCGATCCAGAAGGGTGAGAAAGTTTCTGTTGATGTAAACGTTACCAATACAGACCGTGCATTTGGTACCATCCTCGGATCTGAGATCACAAGAAATCATAAGAATGGACTTCCGGAGGATACGGTAACTGTAAACTGTACAGGTGCAGGCGGACAGAGCTTCGGTGCCTTTATCCCGAAAGGACTGACATTGAAACTGACCGGTGACAGCAACGACTACTTCGGAAAAGGTCTTTCCGGTGGAAAGCTGATCGTTAAGGTTCCGGAGAAGGCCGGATACAAGGCTGAAGAGAACATCATCGTCGGAAACGTGGCACTCTATGGTGCGACCAGCGGAACTGCATTTATCAACGGTGTTGCCGGTGAGCGTTTTGCAGTACGTAACTCCGGTGCGGTTGCAGTTGTTGAGGGTGTTGGTGAGCATGGCTGCGAGTACATGACAGGTGGCCGTGTGGTAGTTCTTGGAAAAACAGGAAAGAACTTTGCAGCAGGTATGAGCGGTGGTATCGCTTATGTCCTTGATGTGGATAACGTTCTTTACAAGAACCTCAATAAAGCAATGATCTCCATTGAAAAAGTGGATAATAAATATGATAAAAAAGAGCTTCGTGATCTTATCGAGGCTCATGTGGAAGCAACAGGCTCCGAGATCGGTAAGAAGGTGCTGGCTGATTTTGATTCCTATCTGCCTCACTTCAAAAAACTCATTCCGGATGAGTACAAGAGAATGATCACATTAAGTGCAAAGCTGGAAGAAAAAGGTCTGACCAGCCAGCAGGCACAGATGGAAGCGTTCTATGAGAGCATCGGCGTGAAACATTAAGGAGGATGAGGAAATGGGAAAGCCAACTGGATTTTTAGATTATAAAAGAGAAACGGCAAAGGTTTTGCCGCCAAAGGAACGTATTCAGAATTTCAACGAATTTCGTATTCCGTTAAATAAAGAAAAACAGAAACTTCAGGGAGCACGCTGCATGGCCTGCGGCGTTCCCTTCTGTCAGGCAGGTATGATGATCGGCGGAATGGCTTCCGGCTGTCCGCTTCACAACCTGGTTCCGGAGACCAACGATCTTGTATACACAGGAAACTGGAAACAGGCATTCCTTCGTCTGAACAAGACGCACAGTTTTCCGGAGTTCACATCCAGAGTGTGTCCGGCGCTCTGTGAGGCGGCATGTACCTGCAACCTGAACGGAGATCCGGTCAGCACAAAGGAGAATGAGAAAGCGATCATTGAGACTGCCTATGCAGAAGGATGGGTAAAACCGCAGATTCCGCCTGTCCGTACAGGAAAGACGATCGCAGTTATCGGAAGCGGACCTTCCGGACTGGCAGCAGCACAGCAGCTGAACCGCCGTGGCCACAGCGTAACTGTATTTGAGAGAAACGACCGTATCGGAGGACTTCTCCGCTACGGCATTCCGAACATGAAACTGGAGAAAAAGGTCATTGACCGCAGACTGAAGCTGATGGAAGAGGAGGGCGTGAAATTTGTTACCAATATCAATGTTGGTGTTGACATCACTGCAGAACAGCTTCTGAAGGATTATGACCGTGTCCTTCTCTGCTGCGGAGCTTCTCATCCGAGAGATATCAAGGTTCCGGGAAGAGATGCCAAGGGAATTTACTTTGCAGTGGATTTCCTGAAGCAGGTAACAAAAAGTCTTCTGGATACAGATTTTGCAAAATTCCCATATGAGCTTGCAAAGGGCAAAAATGTTCTGGTCATCGGCGGTGGCGATACCGGTAATGACTGTGTGGGAACATCCATCCGTCTGGGTGCGAAATCTGTAACACAGCTTGAGATGATGCCGCAGCCTCCTGCAGCAAGAACTCCTTCCAATCCATGGCCGGAATGGCCGAAGGTCCTGAAAACCGATTACGGCCAGGAAGAGGCTATTGCAGTATTCGGCCATGATCCTCGGATCTATCAGACAACCGTTACCGAGTTTATTAAGGACAAAAAAGGAAATGTCTGCAAGGCCAAGATCGTAAAACTGAAAAGTGTAAAGGATGAAAAGACCGGAAGATTCAATATGGTACCGGTTGAAGGCAGTGAGGAAGTGATCCCTGCAGATGTGGTCCTTATTGCGGCCGGCTTCCTTGGCAGTGAGAAATATGTGACAGATGCCTTCCGTGTAGCGCTTACACCAAGAACCAATGTGGAAACAAAACCGGAGCAGTATGCAACAAGCGTAGACCGTGTATTCACAGCAGGTGATATGCATCGTGGACAGTCTCTTGTAGTATGGGCGATCCATGAAGGACGTGAGGCTGCGAAAGCAGTGGATGAATCACTGATGAGCTATTCATATTTACAGTAAAATAACAGATACCAGGGGCAAAAGATCAAAAAACTGTTCGTGTTTCCGCGATAAAGCTTTTGAACTTTTGCCCCTTTTAAAAAATGGTTGACAAAGAATTGACCGATTGCTATAATTACGTCCATGAACAAGGGTGTTCTTCAGGAGCGAAAGCTCTCTGAAGTGCACCCTTTTTCTGATTTTGAGGGTAATTATTTTGTGTGATGAGGAAATAAAGGAGAGAATACTATGGGGAATTATACCAGAGAAGAGATTCTTGCAATGGCAGAGGAGGAAGACGTAGAGTTCATCCGCCTCCAGTTTACAGATATGTTTGGAACTCTGAAAAATATTGCGATCACAGCAAGAGAGCTTCCAAGAGCCCTGGATAACCAGTGCGTTGTATATGGCTCTCATATTGCGGGCATTGTGGGGGAAAAGGAGCCGGATCTGATCCTGTATCCGGACTATGATACCTTTTCAATTCTCCCATGGCGTCCTCAGCAGGGAAAGGTTGCAAGACTGATCTGCGATATGCGCCGTGCAGACGGATCAGAGCATGAGATGAGCTCCAGATACATTCTGAAAAAAACAGCGCAGGCAGCAGAAGAGGCAGGCTATACCTGCTATGTTGACCCGGAATGCGAGTTTTTCCTGTTTCATATTGATGATAACGGAATGCCTACAACGGTTTCTCACGAAAAGGCCGGATATCTGGATGTAAGTCCGGTGGACTTAGGCGAAAATGCAAGACGTGACATGGTACTGACTCTTGAGGATATGGGATTTGAGGTGGAATCCTCTCATCATGAGACAGCACCTGCACAGCATGAGATCGCCCTTCATTACGGAGAAGCACGTGAGATGGCAGACGAAGTTATGACCTTTAAGATGGCAGTAAGAACTGTAGCCAAACGTCATGGACTTCATGCGACATTTATGCCGAAGCCAAGACGGGAAGTAAACGGTTCAGCCATGCATATCCATTTTTCGCTGTTTAAAAATGGAAAAAATATTTTCGCGGATCCGGAGGATCCGTCCAGATTAAGTGAAGAGGCATACTATTTTATCGGAGGTCTTCTGGCTCACAGCCGTGAGATGACTCTGATCACCAATCCGCTTGTAAATTCCTATAAGCGTCTTGTGCCTGGATTTGATGCGCCTACAGAACTGACCTGGACGAGAAATAACCAGAATTCACTGGTAAGGATCCCGAGAGTCAATGGTGCTGATACCAGGATCGAGCTTCGAAGCCCGGATGCTGCATCCAACCCATACCTTGTTTTTGCGGTATGCCTGGCAGCGGGCCTGGATGGAATCCAGAAGAAGATATATCCTACAAAAGCTTCTGACCGTTCTCTTTCCGAGTCGGATCAGAAGGAACAGGGTATCGAGAATTTACCGGAGAACCTGCGGGAAGCGATCACGCTGTTTGAGGACAGCAGCTGGATGAAAGAAATCCTTGGGGAGACTTTCTGCGAACAGTATGCGCAGGCCAAGAGAAAAGAGTGGCTGCGTTATTCCCAGGAGATTTCCGACTGGGAGATCGAGGAGTATCTGTATCGGATCTGATGAACGAGGCATAATGGGACGAAAGGGAGTGGCGGCTTATGAACACGAGTATCGTGATTGCATTACCGAAAATAGAAGATGCAAAAAAGATCCGCACAGTCCTTAACCGATATGGATTCACGGTTGCGGCAGTATGCAATTCAGGTGCAAATGCCCTTGCCAGTATCTCGGAGCTTGATGGCGGCGTTCTGCTTTGCGGCTATCATCTTCAGGATATGTACTATCGTGATCTTCTGGACTATATGCCGGATTATTTTGAAATGCTGCTTATGGCCTCTCAGGGAGTGATCAGTGAGGCACCAACCACCATTTTATGCGTGGGAATGCCTCTGAAAGCCGGAGATCTGGTAAATACGGTGAGCATGATGCTTTCCCAGATCGAAAGGCGCTGGAAAAAAGATAAGAAAAAGCCGAAGCAGCGTTCATGGAAAGAACAGAATTATATTTCAAATGCAAAGATGCTTTTAATGGAAAGAAATCACCTGAGCGAGGATGACGCATACCGCTATATCCAGAAATGCAGTATGGATTCCGGGACTAATATGGTGGAGACAGCCCAGATGGTTCTGATGCTTTTATATGATTCTGTGTAAAAAAAACAACAGAGCGGACAGAAATGATCTGCGCTGAATGCCTGATATCACACCGGATCGGGGAAAATTCCGCAGGGAATTTCCTGATTCGGTGAAACTACTTTGAATTGGAGGATGAGGGAATGGAATTTATGGATGGAATCTGTAAGACTAGAGAATGTGCCTGGGATGTGCTTCTTTCCGAGAGCATGAAAGACCAGGAAGCGACAGTGGAAGGTGCAATACACAGCATCCGTAATATGGGGGACGTGGCATTTGTGATACTCCGAAAAAAAGAAGGGCTTTTTCAGACCGTATATGAAAACGACAAGACAAATGTTTCCATTCATGATCTGAAGGAGGCGATGTGTGTGCGCCTCACAGGAACTCTTCATGAGGAAGAAAGAGCGCCTCACGGAAGAGAGCTCCGCATCAGCCATGTGGAGATCCTTTCCTCACCTGCAGAGCCTCTTCCGCTGGCCATCGACAAATGGAAGCTGAATACTTCCCTGGAGGCAAAGCTGAATTATCGTCCTATTGCTCTGCGTAATGTGCAGGAGCGTGCAAAATTCAAGATCCAGGAGGCTCTGGTGCGGGCATTTCGTGATTACCTCTATGAGAAGGGGTTCACCGAGATCCACACACCGAAGATCGGAGCCAGAGGTGCAGAGGGTGGTGCAAACCTGTTCAAGCTGAGCTATTTCCATAAACCGGCTGTTCTGGCACAGAGCCCGCAGTTTTATAAACAGATGATGGTAGGCGTTTTTGACCGTGTATTTGAGACAGGCCCTGTATTCCGTGCAGAGAAGCATAACACAAAACGTCATCTGAATGAATATACAAGCCTTGATTTTGAGATGGGCTATATCAACGGATTTGAGGATATCATGGAGATGGAAACCGGATTTCTCCAGTACGCAGTAGAGCTTCTTAAGAAAGACTACGCCCATGAGCTTTCCATTCTGAAGGTGGAGCTTCCGAAGGTGGACAAGATCCCGGCAGTACGTTTTGACAAGGCCAAAGAGCTGGTAGCTGAAAAATATAAACGTAAGATCCGCAATCCATATGATCTGGAGCCGGAGGAAGAAGCGCTGATCGGAAGATATTTTAAAGAAGAATATGATGCTGATTTTGTTTTTGTCACACATTATCCGTCTAAGAAGCGTCCGTTCTACGCAATGGATGATCCGTCAGATGAGAAATTTACATTAAGCTTTGACCTTCTGTTCAAGGGACTTGAGGTAACTACAGGCGGACAGCGTATCCATGATTATCAGATGCTGAAGGATAAGATCGCAGCCCGTGGTATGGATGAAGAGGGTATGGAGCAGTATCTGGATACCTTCAAGCATGGAATGCCGCCTCATGGAGGACTTGGAATCGGGCTGGAACGTCTTACCATGCAGATCCTCGGAGAAGAAAATGTTCGTGAGACTTGTCTGTTCCCGCGTGATATGAACAGACTTGAGCCGTAATAAGGAGAAAAAAGATGGCAAAGATAATCGATGATGAAACAATGGAAAATGTCTGCATCCTTGCGAAGCTTTCTCTGACAGAGGATGAAAAGGAAAAAGCAAAAGAAGATATGCAGAAGATGCTGGACTATGTAGACAAGCTGGACGAGCTTGACACCTCTTCCGTAGAGCCCATGTCACATATTTTTGAGGACGAAAACGTATTCCGTGAAGATATTGTGACAAACGGAGACAATCATGAGGCAATGCTTGCCAATGCACCGAAGCAGAAAGAAAACCAGTATCAGGTTCCGAAAACAATTGGATAAGACAGGAGACAGGACATGGATTTGGGAAAATTAACCGCATTACAGCTTGCGGAAAAGATCAAACAGCATCAGATAAGCGTCCTGGACGGTGTGAAATACGTTTTTGATCAGATCGAGGCAAAAGAGGACAAGGTCCACGCTTATCTTGATACTTACAAAAAAGAAGCCTATGCAAGAGCAAAAAAGGTACAGAAGGGCATTGAGGACGGAACCTATACCGGACCTCTTGCCGGTGTGCCTGTTGCAATTAAGGACAATATCTGCATCAAGGGAAAAACAACTACCTGTGCATCGAAGATCCTTGAGAATTTTGTGCCGCAGTACAATGCCGAGGTTATTGACCGTCTGGAACAGGCAGGTCTTGTGATCACCGGAAAGACAAACATGGATGAGTTCGCCATGGGAAGTACCACAGAGACATCTGCTTACGGTGTCACCAGAAACCCGTGGGATCTGGAGCATGTTCCGGGCGGCTCCTCCGGCGGCTCCTGTGCGGCAGTGGCAGCAGGAGAGACTTACCTGGCACTGGGTTCTGATACCGGCGGTTCCATCCGTCAGCCAAGCTCCTACTGCGGTGTTACCGGAATCAAACCGACCTACGGAACGGTATCCCGTTACGGACTGGTTGCCTATGCATCCTCTCTGGATCAGATCGGACCGGTGGGAAAGGATGTTGCGGACTGTGCGGCACTTCTTGAGATCATCGCCGGACACGATGCCAAGGACAGCACCTCCATGAAGAGAGAGGATCTTGACTTTTCCGCTTCTATGACAGATAAGATCGTGGGAATGAAATTCGGTGTGCCGAAGGAATATCTCTCAGAGGGACTGAACCCGGAGGTAAAAGAGGCCTTTATGAATACGCTGAAGGACCTTACCGAGATGGGCGCTGTGGTGGAATTTTTCTCCATGAAGACAACAGAATATATGATCCCTGCCTACTACATTATTGCCAGTGCAGAGGCCAGCTCGAACCTGGAGCGCTTTGACGGTGTGAAGTACGGCTTCCGTGCAAAAGAGTACGAGGGACTTCACGATATGTACAAGAAGACAAGAACCGAAGGCTTCGGCGAGGAAGTAAAGCGCCGTATCATGCTTGGCTCCTTTGTGTTAAGCTCCGGTTACTATGATGCTTACTATCTGAAAGCACTTCGTACAAAAGCCCTTATCAAAAAGGAATTTGACCAGGCCTTTTCAAAATATGACGTTCTTCTTGCTCCGGCATCACCCTTTACGGCGCCGAAGCTGGGAGAGAGCCTGAAAGATCCTCTTGCCATGTATCTTGGCGATATTTATACGGTAGCAGTAAACCTGTGCGGACTTCCCGGAATCACAGTTCCATGCGGAAAGGACGCAGCAGGACTTCCAATCGGGATCCAGATGATCGGTGACTGCTTCAAAGAAAACAACCTGTTCCGCGCAGCACACGCCTATGAGAAAAAACGCGGTGATTTCGGAACGGCAATGGAAGGGGGAAAAAAGGCATGAAACAGTATGAGACAGTCATAGGACTTGAGGTGCATGTGGAGCTTGCCACAAAAACAAAGATCTTCTGCGGATGCTCCACAGAATTCGGAGGCGCACCAAATACACATACCTGCCCGGTTTGCACCGGTATGCCGGGCTCTCTTCCGGTCCTCAACAAAAAAGTGGTAGAGTTTGCCATCAAGGCAGGTCTTGCAGCAAACTGTCATATCCATCAGTACTGTAAGTTTGACCGTAAGAACTATTTTTACCCGGATAACCCCCAGAACTATCAGATCTCTCAGCTGTATCTGCCGATCTGCTATGACGGAGCTGTTGAGATCGAGACTTCCGCAGGAAAAAAGACCGTACGCATCCATGAGATGCATATGGAGGAGGATGCCGGTAAGCTGATCCATGATGAGTGGGAAGACTGCTCACTGGTGGATTACAATCGAAGCGGGGTACCGCTGATCGAGATCGTATCTGAGCCGGATATGAGAAGCTCCGAGGAGGTCATCGCATATCTGGAAAAGCTCCGCTGCACCATGCAGTATCTTGGAGTTTCTGACTGCAAGCTCCAGGAGGGTTCCATGCGTGCCGATGTCAATCTTTCCGTCCGTGAGGTGGGAAGTGAGACCTTCGGAACAAGAACGGAGATGAAGAACCTGAACTCCTTCAAGGCTATTGCGAGAGCAATCGAGGGAGAGAGAGAACGTCAGATCGAGCTTCTGGAAGAAGGAAGAGCCGTTGTGCAGGAGACAAGAAGATGGGACGATAACAAAGAGTCTTCCCATGCTATGCGTTCCAAGGAGGATGCAAAGGATTACCGTTACTTCCCGGATCCGGATCTTCCGCCGATCCACATTTCCGATGCATGGATCGAAGAGCTGCGTACTTCCATTCCGGAGCTTCGTGAAGCCAAGATGGAACGTTATCAGAAGGAGTATGAGCTTCCGGCTTATGATGCAGGGATCCTGACCGAATCCAGACATCTGGCAGGACTTTTTGAGGAGACAGCAGTTCTTCTCGGAAACCCGAAAAAGGTGGCAAACTGGTTTATGGTGGAGGTTCTCCGCCTGACAAAGGACAAGGGCCTTGATCTGGAAAAGGTAAGCTTTACCCCGAAGCATCTGGCAGACCTTCTTTCCATGGTGGAGAAAAAAGAGGTCAGCGCACAGAATGCCAAGAAAGTATTTGAAAAAGTGTTTGACGAGGATATTGATCCGGTTGTATATATAGAAGAGAATGGTCTTAAGATCGTAGAAGATACAGGCCTTCTCACCGAAACTGTGAAAAAGATCGTAGACGCAAACCCCGGACCGCTGGCTGAACTTCTGGGCGGCAAGGACAAGGTTATGGGATTTTTCGTAGGACAGCTGATGAGAGAGCTGAAAGGCAAGGCAAATCCTGACAGCGTCAGAAAAGCACTGGCAGAGGAAATTGAGAGAAGGAGATAAAATACTATGGTTACAGTAAATCAGAATTATTTAAAACTTCCGGGAAGCTATCTGTTTTCCAATATCGCAAAGAAGGTAAGCGCATATAAGGAGGCCAATCCGGAATTTAAGGATTCTGTGATCAGTCTTGGAATCGGTGATGTGACACAGCCGCTTGCACCGGCGATCATCGATGCCCTTCATAAATCCGTAGACGAGATGGCACACGCAGAAACCTTCCACGGATATGCTCCGGATCTCGGATATGAATTCTTAAGAAGTGCCATTGCAAAAAATGATTATCAGTCCAGAGGCTGCAACATCAGCGCAGACGAGATCTTTGTTTCCGATGGAGCAAAAAGTGATTCCGGAAACATCCAGGAGATCTTCGGACTGGATAACAAGGTTGCAGTCTGCGACCCGGTTTATCCTGTATATGTAGATACCAACGTTATGGCCGGACGTACTGGTCTTTATAACAAAGAGCGTGAGAATTTTGATGGTGTGATCTACATGCCCTGCAAGGAGGAGAATGGTTTCCTTCCGGAAATTCCGGCAGATGAGGTACCGGATCTGATCTATCTCTGCTTCCCTAACAATCCTACCGGCGGTGCGATCACAAAGGCTACTCTTCAGGAGTGGGTCGACTACGCCAACAAAAACGGCTGCGTGATCATCTATGATGCAGCATATGAGGCATATATTTCTGAGGAGGATGTTCCACACAGCATTTATGAGTGCGAGGGTGCAAGAACCTGTGCCATCGAGCTTCGAAGCTTTTCCAAAAATGCAGGCTTTACAGGCGTTCGTCTTGGCTTTACCGTTGTTCCGAAGGAACTGGTGCGTGATGGCGTAGAGCTTCACAGTCTCTGGGCAAGACGCCATGGAACCAAGTTTAACGGTGCTCCGTACATTGTACAGAGAGCGGGCGAGGCTGTTTACTCTCCGGAGGGAAAAGCACAGCTGAAGGAGCAGATCGCTTATTACATGCGTAATGCAAAGACGATCCTGGAGGGACTTTCTGCAGCAGGATTTTCTGTGTCCGGTGGAAAAAATGCTCCATACATCTGGCTGAAAACACCGGATCAGATGACATCCTGGGGGTTCTTTGATTATCTTCTTGAGAAAGCACACATCGTAGGAACACCAGGTTCAGGCTTTGGTGCACATGGCGAGGGATATTTCCGTCTGACTGCATTCGGAAGCTATGAGAATACACTTGAGGCAATTGAGAGAATTAAAAATCTGTAATATAGGTGCAAATTGCGGAGCAGGTCTTTGGAAAAGAGCTGCTTCGTTTTTTAACCGAATCAAAGAAGTATCCTGCTTCAATTTCGAATAGAAGCTCCCGGCAGGGTTGCGAAAATAACAATAAGGATTGCGAAAATTTATCATATCATTTATAATTGTACAGGAAGTAGGGCGCAGGCCGCAGAAAGCCTGTGTCCATAAAATTTCACAAATTTACGCAATCACGAAAGGGGATTTTATCATGGGTATCAGAAGAGTAGAAAATATGTGCGGCGGTAAAGGCCATGTGATCATCAAAGACATTCTTGAGGGAGACGAGCTGAAGGGAAAATGCGGACTTTACGCACAGGTTACCATCGAAAAAGGATGTTCTCTGGGATACCATGAGCATCATGGCGAGACAGAAACCTACTATATCTTAAGTGGTGAAGGCGAGTACGACGATAACGGTGTGAAACGCCCGGTAAAGGCCGGCGACATCACCATCACACCGGATGGAAAAGGACATGGTCTTACAAATACAGGCGACACAGATCTTGTGTTCATGGCACTGATCATTTTTGACTGATCCATATAGAAAAAAACAGAAGTGAGACAGAAGGGCGGCCTTTTTGAAGAGGCTGCTCTTTTTACGACTGAGGCGTAACCGGTGTCGTAGTATAAATTCTGGGATGAAAAATTAGCTGTCTCAGATTGTTATTGAACGAAATGTATTAATTGTATAAACAAAAAATATTTTTGGATTTTTTTAGAAAAAACTGTTGACATACAAAAAGCACTTTGCTATACTATCACTTGTCGCGAGGGAGAGAATAAAAAATCCCAAAGAAATGCGATATGCGGAAGTGTCGGAACTGGCAGACGAGCAAGACTAAGGATCTTGTGAGCATTGCGCTCGTGTGGGTTCAAGTCCCATCTTCCGCATTATTATTTTGAGAGCCTTGTAAATCTGATGGTTTACGGGGCTTTTTGTTTTGCTTATCTATAGGTTATCGCTGAACTACATTTTCAGGACAGCCCCTTCTTAAAAATTTCTTTTTTATTCTGAAATCAACCAATCAATCAAGTTGATGGATTTAATACCATCGTAGGAAGAATCCATTCCGGTATTTAAGGATAGAACTATTTTTTCGTAGTTATCGCTGATTTTCTGGAGTGGTGCTAATTCGTGTTTGCGAACCTCTTCGCTGGTCATGGATTCCGTGACCTGAACATAAAGTTTGTCATCTACTTTTGTTGCGATAAAATCCACTTCGGAATTATCCACTTTGCCGATAGAGACATCATAGCCTCTACGTAGCAGTTCAAAGTAAACAACATTTTCTATTGCATGTCCGCTATCACGGTCTCTGAATCCAAGCAGATAGTTTCTAAGTCCGATATCAACGATGTAATACTTTCCAAGAGTACGTAAGAATTCCTTTCCTTTAATATCAAATCTCTTGATGTCATAGAAGAAGTATGCTTCCAGTAGTGCATTCACATAGGCCTGAACGGTGTGAGCGCTTGGAGTTCCTTTTCGCTTTCCATCTTCTAGAAGACCTTCATTAACTAAGGTGTTGCCAATGGAAGAAACAGAAATACTGCTTCCGATGTTATCTGCAAGAAACATGACAATCTTTTTCAAAAGCACAGGGTCGGTGATTCTCTTTTGACCTCTGCGATTTTCACGTTCGAGAATATCCCTCATAATAACAGTTGAGTAGATACCCTCAAGTAGCACCAGAGCCTTTTCTTGGTCCAGTCCAACATCAGCAATTCCCGGCATTCCGCCAAAAAGCATGTAAGCATCGAAAACCTCTCGGAGTTCATAGTGTTCGCCGGTTTTATCAAATGCTTGCTTGCGTGTGCCACCTAACGCGCTTTTGGTTTCTCTTATTTCAAAATCATGGAATGTTAAAAATTCAGAGAAAGACAATGGGAGCATCTTTATCTCTACGCATCTGCCTGATAAATAGGTAGCATATTCAGAGGAGAGCATATAAGCATTCGAACCAGTGACATAGATATCGCAATTGAAGTCAATACGGAAAGAGTTGATTGCATCCTCCCAGTTAGGAACCCGTTGAACCTCATCAAAGAAAAGGTACATTCTTTTATCTGGCTGGATGTGCTGCTTGACGTATTCGTAGAGAGAATCGCTAGTCATGTTCTTAAATTTATGTGACTCAAAATTCATTTCAAGGATCTGGTTGTCTGTGATTCCGGTTTCTTTCAAATGAAGAGTCATTAGTTTGAGTAGGCTGGACTTGCCACATCTACGAATTCCAGTTACAACCTTAACTGGCTCGGTATCTTGAAATGCTATAATCTTATTTAAGTATAAATCTCTTTTTTTGAGTTCGTGAGTATCTATCATTTGGTATTCCTCCTTGTGAAAAGAGTATAGCATAAACTTACAGAAAAAACAAGTTTGTGCACTGAAATGCAGAAACTATTAAAATTCGACAATTTTTGCATTTTACAAGAAGAGAATGCCTCTATCATTGTAGACAGAAGCACCGGATGACCACCGTGAGCCAGCTTTTGCTCCAGCGTTAGCTTCATGAGTTCTTTTGTCGGTGGAGATATATCCTTAAATCCCTGACCAAATGGAACAACAGTAAAGCACATCGAGACAATGCAATAAAAAATGAGTATAATCTCTCTTTGTCCGGAATCACAGCAGGATTCCTTCTTTTGCATAGGATAGTATGCCAGAGATACCTTTTTTCGGTCGATAATAGAAAGAAGAATGCTGTTTTTTTGAATCGGATCTGCCGTTTGGATGATTGCTGTTTGTAAGCACGGTTGATTCTGTTACAGGATATCCTTTGCAGGCGGGATTCTTTTTTGTATGTGGTGTGTGGGAATCTGTGACAGAAGTGGGCGCTTTTTCTTTCAAAAGGAAATACAGGATAGAAAACATTCCAACTGTACGTTCAAAGTGCCGACATCCAAAGTAACTGCATACAAAAAACTCCTGAAAGCAAAAGGAGCAGGGCCAAAGATAAAAGTGACAAAATAACAGAAAAAACAAGAAAATACAAAACTTTTGAAAAAAGGTGTTGACATACAAGATCCACTTTGCTATACTATCACTTGTCGCGAGGGAGAAAATAAAAAATCCCAAGGAAATGCGGTCATGCGGAAGTGTCGGAACTGGCAGACGAGCAAGACTAAGGATCTTGTGAGCATTGCGCTCGTGTGGGTTCAAGTCCCATCTTCCGCATTGGAAATTTCCAATGAAATGCGATATGCGGAAGTGTCGGAACTGGCAGACGAGCAAGACTAAGGATCTTGTAAGCATTGCGCTTGTGTGGGTTCAAGTCCCATCTTCCGCATGACTTTAAAACAGAGCTGTGAATCGCAGCTCTGTTTTTGGCTATATGAAAGTAAATTATTGCCTGCCTGTACTGACGGAGAAGCTGAAATGGAAGATTTCCGTGATATATTTGTATTCATTTCATATACAATAGGATAATTTTGGACATCTTAAGGGCTGATCAGACCGTAACTCCAATATTTTTTGAATTATTTTTTCAGAAAAGAGGAATTTGTGGTTTTGTGTAGAATATAATTAACAGAGGGTATTTTGTCGCCGCTGTTTGTCAGACTGTGGAGGAAATGCTTATGAACATCAGAGAGAGCATGGAACAGAGAGAACGGGAGCTTTTGAGTCCTTATGCTTCTCACAGCGCAGATACCAGAGGCCGGGAGCACCCGGAAGAGGAATGCGATGTGCGGACAACGTATCAGAGAGACAGAGACAGGATCCTTCACTGTAAGGCTTTTCGCCGTATGAAGGATAAGACACAGGTGTTTCTGGCACCACAGGGAGATCATTACCGGACCAGACTGACACATACACTTGAGGTATCGCAGATCGCCCGGACTATTGCCAAGGCACTTCGCTTAAATGAAGATCTGGTGGAAGCGATCGCTCTGGGACATGATCTGGGGCATACGCCTTTTGGACATGCAGGAGAGAGAGCGCTGGATCAGGTACATCCGGGTGGCTTTGCCCACTATAAGCAGAGCGTCCGGGTTGTGGAAGTACTGGAGAAAAACGGAAACGGGCTGAACCTTACCTGGGAAGTCCGCAATGGGATCATGAATCACCGCACCAGCGGAAATCCTTTCACACTGGAAGGACAGGTGGTACGTTTTTCTGACAAGATCGCCTATATCCACCATGATATGGACGATGCCCAGCGGGCAGGGATCATCACAGAAGATGATATTCCGGTCACAATGAGAACTTTTCTGGGCTATACCACGAGAGAACGGCTGAATACTTTCGTACATAATATTATAGAGAACAGTATGGGGAAAGACAGCATCTCCATGTCGCCGGATGTTTTTGAGGCGATGATGGAGCTTCGGGCGCTGATGTTCCGGAATGTCTATGAGAATCCGGTTGCCAGGAAGGAAGAGGATAAAGTAATCCAGATGCTGAGTGAACTGTACGGATATTATACCGACCATCCGGAGGCAATGTCCCGGGAATACAGGGAACTGGTGGAATACCGGGGAGTACCTAAGGAACAGGCAGTATGTGATTATATTTCGGGAATGACGGATCAGTATTCCATGGAGAAATTCAGGGAGATCTATATACCGAGAGCCTGGGAGGTCTATTAAATGGAAAAGAGGGATAAGCATGCGATATTCAGATGACATCATAGAAGAAGTCCGAATGAAAAATGACATTGTAGACGTGATATCCCAGTATGTGAAACTGACACGGAGGGGGAGCTCCTATTTTGGGCTGTGTCCCTTCCATAATGAAAAAACCCCTTCCTTTTCCGTAACACCATCCAAGCAGATGTATTACTGCTTTGGCTGTGGGGCAGGAGGAAACGTATACAATTTTATCATGGAATATGAGAATTACTCGTTTGGTGAGGCTTTGTCACATCTGGCTGACCGGGCAGGGGTAGAGCTTCCGAAGATCGAGTATTCCAGAGAAGCCAGAGAAAAAGCAGAACAGAGAGCAAATCTTCTGGAGATCAACAAGCTGGCAGCACAGTATTTTTATTATCAGCTCCGGAGAGAAGGCGGAAAGACGGCTTACGGATATCTCACAGGAAGAGGTCTCTCCGAGGAAACCATCCGTAAATTTGGTCTTGGATATTCAGACAAGTATAGTGATGATCTGTACAAATATCTTAAGGGTAAGGGCTACAGTGATGAACTTCTCAGGGAATCCGGCCTGTTCAATGTAGATGAGCGGCGAGGCATGTATGATAAGTTCTGGAACCGTGTGATCTTCCCAATCATGGATGTAAACAACCGGGTCATTGGATTCGGAGGCCGTGTCATGGGAGATGGCAAGCCCAAGTACCTGAATTCACCGGAGACGAAGATCTTTGATAAGAGCCGGAATCTTTACGGGCTGAATGTGGCCAGGACCACCAGGAAGAATTATCTGATCCTCTGTGAGGGATATATGGATGTGATCGCCATGCATCAGGCAGGCTTTACCAATGCAGTGGCGTCGCTTGGAACTGCACTGACCTCCGGACATGCAAGTCTTGTGAAACGTTACACCAAGGAAGTTCTACTTCTTTATGACAGTGACGGTGCAGGAATCCGGGCAGCACTTCGTGCGATCCCGATCCTGCGGGAGGCGGGAGTCACGTCCAGGGTAGTAAGCCTGAAGCCCTGGAAGGATCCGGACGAGTTCATCAAGAATGAAGGAGCGGAGGCCTTTGAGGAACGTCTGAACCGGGCCATGGACAGCTTTATGTTCCGTGTGCACATTGCGGAACAGGAATTTGCCATGGATGCACCCCAGGGACAGAATCAGTTTTTTGAGCGGTGTGCCGGGATGCTCCTGGAGCTTTCCGATGAACTGGAGAGGAATCTTTATATAGAAGCCATCGTAAAGGAATATGGCCGCTATGGAGTGGGCACGGAGGATATCCGGAAAAGGGTCAACACACTGGCTCTGAAGGGGACGCCTGCAGAGAAACGGATCCAGCCAAAGTCCGGGACTCCGGAAACAAAGAAAAAGGAATCCGCCGCAGACAAAGCACAGAAGCTGATGCTGACCTGGCTTGTAAATTATCCGGGTATTTTTGAACAGGTGGAAAAATACATTTCCCCTTCCGATTTTGTGGTACCGCTGTATAAAGAGGTAGCCCAGATGCTGTTTGACCAGCATAAGGAGGGAGAGACCAATCCGGGAAAGCTTCTCAACGCCTTTACAGACAGTGAGGAGCAGCGGGAGGTGGCATCTCTTTTTAACGCCACCATTCATCTGGAAAACGAAGGAGAACAGCAGAGGGCTTTTTCCGATGCGCTGCTTCGGATCAAGGAAGAAAGCCTCAAAGAAAAAAACCGTACCTGGGACCCGTCAGACATGGCCGGGCTTCAGGAACTGATAAAGGCAAAAAAAGAACTGGAAGACCTTGGAAGAAAGAGGCAGCAGCTGCATATTTCTTTCAATTAAGGATAAAATATAAACACTATATGGAGGTATAGAGCACCTATGGAAATGAATATGGCAAAATTCAGCGAGAAACTTGTAGAGCTTCTTGAACTTGCGAAAAAGAAAAAGAATGTGCTGGAATATCAGGAGATCAGCGACTTTTTCAAGGACTCTCCACTGGAAGTGGATCAGATGGAGAAGGTTTTTGACTTCCTGGAGGCCAGCGGTGTGGACGTTCTCCGTATCACAGAAAACAGCGGTGACGAACTCCTCCTTGATAACGATATGGATATGGATGGGATGGAAGATGAAGAGGAGGTAGAGCTTGATAAGATCGACCTCTCTGTACCGGAAGGTGTCAGCATTGAAGATCCGGTCCGTATGTACCTGAAAGAGATCGGTAAAGTCAGTCTGTTAAGTGCAGATGAGGAGATCGAGCTTGCCAAGAGAATGGAAAAGGGTGATGAAGCTGCCAAGAAACGTCTGGCAGAAGCCAATCTCCGTCTTGTTGTCAGCATTGCAAAGCGTTATGTTGGACGTGGAATGCTGTTCCTTGATCTGATCCAGGAGGGAAATCTTGGTCTTATCAAAGCCGTTGAAAAATTTGATTACAGAAAAGGCTACAAGTTCAGTACCTATGCAACCTGGTGGATCCGTCAGGCTATCACAAGAGCCATTGCAGATCAGGCACGTACCATCCGTATCCCTGTGCATATGGTTGAGACCATTAACAAGCTGATCCGTGTTTCCCGTCAGCTGCTCCAGGAGCTTGGACGTGAACCTACGCCGGAGGAGATCGCTGAGGAGATGGACATGCCGGTGGACCGTGTACGTGAGATCCTTAAGATCTCCCAGGAGCCGGTATCTCTGGAAACTCCTATCGGTGAGGAGGAAGACAGTCATCTTGGCGATTTCATCCAGGATGATAATGTTCCGGTACCAGCAGATGCAGCTGCATTTACACTTCTGAAGGAGCAGCTGGTAGAAGTCTTAAGTACGCTTACTGACCGTGAGCAGAAGGTCCTTCGCCTCCGTTTCGGACTGGACGACGGACGTGCCAGAACTCTGGAGGAAGTTGGTAAAGAGTTCAATGTCACAAGAGAGCGTATCCGTCAGATCGAGGCAAAAGCTTTGCGCAAGCTGCGTCATCCCAGCCGCAGCCGCAAGCTGAAGGATTATCTTGACTGATAAAAATATATCTGTACAGCTTTCCATGCGTCTTCGTGCTATTGCCGGTATGGTAACAAAAGGAAACCGGCTGGCAGACGTAGGATGTGACCATGGCTATCTGTCGATCTGGCTTGTCAGTGAAAAAACAGTTCCGTCAGCCATTGCCATGGATGTACGTCCGGGACCGCTTTCAAGAGCCAGGGAGAATATTACCCGTTATGGCCTTGAAGATTACATAGAGACCCGTTTGAGCGACGGGCTTGCGAAGCTTGAGCCGGGAGAAGGTGATACCCTGGTGATCGCGGGAATGGGTGGTCCTCTGATGGAAAGGATATTGAAGGATGGAGCGAAGGTCCGGGAGGGGTTTCAGGAACTGATCCTGCAGCCTCAGTCGGACCTTCCTCATTTCCGGCATTTTCTTTCTGAGATCGGCTGGGAGATCGTAAGGGAAGAAATGATAAAAGAAGATGGAAAATTTTATCCTATGATGAAAGCGGTACGCAACAATTCGGGAAAAAAGACTGTTTACACAGAGGAAGAGGCCTGGTTTGGACCGCTCCTTCTGGAAAAACGTCACCCGGTCCTTAAAGAGTATCTTCTCCGAGAGGAAATGATCCGTAAGAAAATACTTGCCGGTCTTTCCGGGGCAGAATCTGTTTCCGCAAAAACTCGTCTGGCAGAAGTAAAGGAGGAAATGGAGCTGATCCATACAGCTCTGAAACGATATGAAAGCATATGAACTGATCGAATGGCTGAATGAGCACCATCCGCAGAAATTTGCGGAGGACTGGGATAATGTGGGACTGCTGGTGGGAGATGACCAGAAAGAGATTTCCCATGTATTTCTTGCACTGGATCTTACAGAACCGGTGCTGGATGAGGCGGTTGCGTCCGGTGCGGACATGATCCTTACCCATCACCCAATGATCTTTTCCGGGATCAAAAAGATCAACAATCATACCTTTACCGGAAGAAAGATCCTCCGTCTGATAAAGGAGGATATCCCGTATTTTGCCATGCATACCAATTATGATGTGATCGGAATGGCAGATCTAAGCGCAGATCATCTGAAGCTTCAGGATACAAGGGTGCTTACAGTTACCGATGGATCCGGTGAGCAGCCGGAGGGGTTCGGAAGAGTGGGAAAGCTTTCCCATGTTATGACTCTTGGTGAGTTTGGAAAATATGTAAAAGAATGCAATCATATTCCGGATGTGCGGGTTTACGGTGATCTGGACCGGAAGATCGAGACTGTGGCGATCTGTACAGGAAGCGGAAAGAGTATGATCGGTGATGTAATGGCCGCCGGTGCGGATGTATATGTGACAGGAGATATTGATTATCATACTGCCATCGATACTATGGCAGATGGTCTGGCGATCGTAGATGCCGGACATTACGGTACGGAGTATATTTTTGCGGAAGCTATGGAGAAGGAGCTGAATGAGGCATTCCCTGCGCTTAAGACAACCTGCGCCAGTGTGAAAAATCCATATACTGTTTTATGAACACAGATCGTAAAAGGATCGCGTTCATGATATGTGACAGCAGTACAAATATAAGCCTGTGGAGGTGATCGTTATGGAACAGACAATGATTAAAGTGACCATAAACGGAGAAACAAGGGAATATCCCAAAATGACACCGTATTCTGAGATCATAAGGGATTATGAGGGCAAAACAGAGTATCCGGTGATCCTTGTGACTGAGAACGGAAAGCTCCGTGAGCTTCACAAGAAGCTGAGGCATGACTGTACACTGGGATTTATAACCGCAAAGGACAGTGCCGGTCGAAAAACCTATCGGAGAAGTGCGATCTTTATTCTTTTGAAGGCAATTTTTGATGTAGCCGGAAAAGAGAATGTGGATCATGTTGTGATCCATTATTCTATTGGAAATGCTCTTTATTTTACCATGAAAGGCAGTGCTACCCTGGATCAGGAGCTTCTTGACAGGGTGAAGGTGCGGATGCGGGAACTGGTAGACCGGAAGCTTCCAATCTGCAAACGCAGTGTCAGCACGGATGATGCCGTTTCCATGTTCCACAGGCATCATATGTATGATAAAGAAAAGCTGTTCCGTTATCGGCGGGTTTCCAGAGTGAATATTTACAGCCTGGAAAATTTCGAGGATTATTTTTACGGATTTATGGCACCGGATACCGGCTATGTGAAGTATTTTGATCTGCAGCTTTATGATGAAGGCTTTGTGCTGATCCTTCCGAGGCAGAAGAACCCGGATGTGCTGGAGCCTTTTGAACCCCAGGATAAGATCTTTCGTGTGCAGAAGGAATCGGAAGAGTGGGGCGATAAGCTGGATGTTGCCACTGTGGGAGATCTCAATGACCGGATCACAAGAGAAGGTGTGCAGAGCCTGATGCTGATCCAAGAGGCACTTCATGAGGCCAAGATTTCTTCGATTGCCGAGGAGATCCGGAGAAGGGGCAATGTAAAGTTCGTAATGATCGCAGGCCCGTCTTCTTCCGGAAAGACCAGTTTTTCTCACAGATTATCGATTCAGCTTTCTGCTCATGGTCTGAAGCCGCATCCTATTGCTGTGGATAACTATTTTGTGGATCGTGAACATACGCCGTTGGATGAATTCGGAGAAAAGAATTATGAGTGTCTGGAAGCTATTGACACGAAGCAGTTTAATGAAGATATGCTGAATCTCCTTTCGGGAAAAACTGTGGATCTTCCTACATTTAATTTCAAGACCGGATGCAGGGAATACCGAGGAGACCAGCTTCAGCTTGGAAAAGATGATATCCTGGTCATCGAAGGCATTCACGGGCTTAATGACAAACTGAGTTATGCCCTTCCAAAAGAGAGTAAGTTTAAGATCTATATCAGTGCGCTGACACAGCTGAACATTGATGAGCATAACCGGATTCCCACAACAGATGGAAGGCTGATCCGCCGAATTGTCCGTGATGCACGTACACGTGGAACTTCCGCAAAGGATACCATTGCAAGGTGGCCTTCTGTACGGAGAGGCGAGGAGCAGAATATTTTTCCGTTCCAGGAGGAAGCAGATGTGATGTTTAATTCTGCTCTTGTGTATGAGCTTGCCTGCCTGAAGGTTTATGCGGAACCGCTGCTTTTTGGAATTGACAAGAGTGAACCTGAGTATCAGGAGGCGAAGCGGCTTTTGAAGTTCCTGGATTATTTTGTGCCGGTGCCCAGTGAAGGCGTTCCGTTTAATTCGCTTCTGAGGGAGTTTATTGGCGGTAGTTGTTTTAATGTATAAATTAATTGTATAAATAAAAAAAGCTATGTGTAGATATAAGGCTCTATGCAGTGCAGACATCGGCTGGCACAAAGGTGAGAAGATCAGGATTTCTCTGTGCATGGGATCTGTGGTGTGTGGAGCCTTTTGAGTGTGAATCGGAAAAGGTAAAGTCCTCTGTGGTACTGCGGATAGACGACGGGATTTACAGGGCTTAAAGGAAAGGGAAAGTGATCATGAAAGAAAAAGTACAACTGACAAAACTGGCTCCAAACTGTGGCTGTGCAGCTAAGGTAGGACCGGGGACTCTGGCAGGAGTTCTTGGCGGGCTGCCAAAGTTCTGTGATCCGGATCTTCTGGTTGGAACGGACACTTCGGACGATGCGGCCGTTTATAAGGTTTCCGAAGATCTGGCACTGATCCAAACACTGGATTTTTTTACTCCGGTGGCAGATGATCCTTATGATTTCGGGCAGATCGCGGCGGCCAATGCATTGAGTGATGTGTATGCTATGGGTGGAACTCCGAAGACCGCTTTGAATATTGTGGCGTTTCCGAAGGATATGGATGTGGAGATCCTTGGGGAGATCCTGCGTGGTGGTGCGGATAAGGTGATGGAGGCTGGTGCGGTTCTTGCCGGTGGCCATACGATCCAGGATGACACACCAAAGTATGGGCTCAGTGTGACGGGTTTTGTAGATCCGAGGAAGTTCTGGAAGAATTTTGGAGCGCAGACCGGGGATAAGCTGATCCTAACGAAGGCGCTGGGTGCGGGGATCGTGAATACGGCGATCAAGGCGGATCTGGTGACGGAAGGTGCACGTAAGGCGGTTTTGGATTCCATGAAGAAACTGAACCGAGATGCCTGTGAGGTTTTTAAAGAGTTTGAGGTTCATGCCTGTACAGATGTGACGGGGTTTGGTCTTGGGGGACATGCTACGGAGATGGCTGTGGCCAGTGACCGGACGATTGTGATCGATACGGAGAAGTTGCCGGTGCTTCCGGATGTGGAGGAGTTTGCTTCTATGGGATTGATTCCGGGTGGGGCTTACAGGAACCGGGAGTTTGCTGAGAAAACCGGAGTGAAAAGTGTGGCAGAGCTCTGGAGGGAGGATCTGGTGTTTGATCCGCAGAATTCCGGGGGATTGCTGGCGGCGGTTCCGGAGAGGGATGTGCCGGAGATTATGAAGCGGTTGGATGAGTCTGGTTTGCAGGCCGGGGTGATCGGTGAGGTTGTGGATCGACAGGAGTGGACGTTGGTGCTCCGGTAGGGCTTGAATTGACGAGCGGACGCCTGGCAGGAAAATATAAGCTCTGTATTTTTTTATATATTGTTTGCCTGAGAGATAAAAGCGTGGTATCATCATATGGGCGGAAATTGAGAAGACATAAAGAAAGAATATGAAAAAAACAAATATGTGACGGGAAAGGAAGAATTATGGAGAAACACAAACATGAGAGAAGTACATTTTCCGGGAAGATCGGATTTGTGCTGTCTGCAGCCGGTGCTTCAGTAGGGCTTGGGAATATATGGAGATTCCCTTATCTGGCGGCAAAGTACGGCGGTGGAATTTTTTTACTGATCTATATCATTCTGGCATTGACCTTCGGATATTCTATGATCGTGGCAGAGACAGCTCTGGGACGCATGACAAAGAAAAGTCCGGTAGGTGCGTTTGGAGCTTTTGGTAAATCAAAGTGGCTGTCTTTGGGCGGTTGGATCAATGCGATCATACCGGTTCTGATCGTGCCGTATTATTCCGTGATCGGTGGCTGGGTAATTAAATACCTGGTGGAGTATGTAAAGGGAGGCAGTCAGACTCTTGCCGAAGACGGATATTTTTCTGCTTTTATAGCGGATGGATTTTCTACAGAAACCTGTTTCCTGTTCTTTGCACTGCTTACGCTGGTGATCATTTATGCAGGTGTGCAGAATGGCGTGGAACGAGTTTCCAAATTAATGATGCCGATACTGGTATTTTTGTCTATAGTCATTGTCGTTTATTCGGTAACAAGACCAGGAGCACTGGAAGGCGTGAAATATTTTCTGATACCAAATATCAAAAACTTCTCCTGGATGACAGTGGTTGCGGCAATGGGACAGATGTTTTATTCCCTGTCGATCGCAATGGGTATTCTGGTAACTTTTGGTTCTTATATGAAAAAGGATGTGTCTATTGAAGGTTCTACACAAAATGTAGAAATTTTTGACACAGCGATCGCAATGATGGCAGGTCTGATGATCATTCCGGCAGTGTTTGCATTCTCCGGTGGAGAACCGGATACGTTACAGGCAGGACCGGCACTGATGTTTATTACGATTCCGAAGGTATTCGCAAGCATGGGATTTGGAACTCTGGTTGGAATCCTGTTTTTTGTACTGGTTCTCTGTGCAGCCTTGACCAGTTCTATTGCACTGACTGAGAGTGCAGTATCTACTTTTCAGGATGAACTGAAATGGGGACGCAAGAAGGCAACAGTATTTATCGGAGTTATCATGGTTGTTCTCGGAAGTCTTTCTTCTCTTGGCTATGGTCCTCTGGCGTGTGTTAAGGTCATTGGAATGCAGTTCCTTGATTTCTTTGATTTCCTGACGAACTCTGTCATGATGCCGATTGCAGCGATTGCTACCTGTATTCTGATATCCAGAGTAGTCGGTATAAAGAAGATTGAAGATGAAGTACTGCAGGAAGGTGGCACTTTCCGCAGAAAACGAATCTTTAATTTTATGATCCGGTATCTTTGCCCAATCTTTGCGGCGATTATTCTTTTCAGCTCTGTGGCAAATGCATTTGGATGGATTTCCATGTAGCAGAAACAAATTCCAACTTTACAAGTCTATACACCTGTGTTAAAATAGCAGGTGCGCAGCCAGGCCAGGTGATCGCGGCTGGACAGACGAAAGGGTCCAGACGAGGAAAGTCCGGGCTTCACAGGGCAGGATGCCGGATAACGTCCGGTGGAGGTAACTCCCAGACCAGTGCAACAGAAATAAACCGCCCCGTTTTGCGGGGTAAGGGTGGAAAGGCAGTGTAAGAGACTACCGCCGCTGTGGTAACAGAGCGGGCACATGTAAACTCCATTCGAAGCAAGACCGAGAAGAAAGCCATACGGCGGCCCGTCGTGCTTTCAGGTAGGTCGCTGGAGCCTTCTGGCAACGGAAGGCCTAGATAGATGATCACCCAACGACATAACCCGGCTTATCGGTCTGACTGTGTATGATAATAAGCACATAATAAAAGCAACTGTATTTTGCAGATATGTTCTGTAAAATATCAGTTGCTTTTTTGTAAAAAACTTTTCTATGAAAACACAGCGTCCGGTCCCCGCTTCGATATTCAGGCCTTCGCAGGAGCCGTACGCGTCCGTTTGTCAATAATTCCCGCAGGAATCCCTGAATTCCTATTTATTCCGTTTACCTCGATATTTCTCCTCACAATACTTACACCGGTAAACCTCATTCTCTTCATCTGCAAGAACAAAAATCTGATCCAGTCCCTGCTCGATGGAAGTAATGCAGCGAGGATTCTTGCATTTGATCACGTTCACAACCTGCTTCGGCAGCTTCAGCTCTTTCTTTGCAACGATCTTTTCGTCCTTGATGATATTTACGGTAATATTATGATCGATAAAACCAAGGATATCCAGATCCAGATCCTCGATGGGGCATTCAACCTTGATGATATCCTTTTTTCCCATTTTCTTGCTGCGGGCATTTTTGATAATAGCAACCGTACAATCCAGCTTATCCAGCTTCAGGTCGTGATAGATCGTCATTGCTTTGCCGGCTTTGATATGATCCAGAACATAACCCTCACGAAGAGCACCTACGTTTAACATGGCAGTTCCACCTCCAGTAATGTAAGAATCAGGGCCATACGGACATACACACCATACTGGGCCTGTTTGAAATAAGCGGCACGCGGATCAGAGTCCACTTCAACAGAAATCTCGTTAACACGTGGGAGTGGGTGGAGGATATACATATCCTTCGGTGCAAGCTCCATTTTCTGTTTGTCCAGAACATAGAAATCTTTCATGCGGACATAATCCTCTTCGTTGAAGAAACGTTCCTTCTGAACACGTGTCATGTACAGGATATCCAGATCCGGAAGTGCATCCTCCAGACGTTCCTCCTCGACAAACTCGACATTGTTGCGTTTCAGAACATCCTCACGGATATAGCTTGGAATACGAAGCTCCTCCGGAGAGATCAGAACAAATTTCACATTTTCATAACGGACCAGAGCCTCGATCAGAGAGTGAACGGTACGGCCAAATTTCAGGTCACCGCAGAGGCCGATGGTAATATTGTCAAGTCTGCCCTTCAGGGAACGGATAGTTAAAAGATCGGTTAATGTTTGGGTAGGATGCTGGTGGCCGCCATCACCGGCATTGATCACCGGAATATTGGATGACATAGAAGCTACAAGCGGAGCACCCTCTTTCGGATGGCGCATAGCACAGATATCTGCATAACAGGAAACAACGCGAATCGTATCGGCAACGCTCTCGCCTTTGGATGCGGAACTGGAATCAGCAGAAGAAAAACCGAGAACCTTTCCTCCAAGATTCATCATGGCTGCTTCGAAGCTTAAACGTGTACGTGTACTTGGTTCGTAAAACAATGTCGCAAGCCTTTTATCATCACAGGTATGCGCATACTTTTTTGGATTTTTCCCGATGTCGTCGGCGAGATTCAGAAGCTTATCAAGCTCTTCGACCGAGAGATCCAAAGGACTCATTAAATGTCTCATGTTGTACCTCCAATTATTTACTGGAAATAAGATTCCTTCCAATTATCATATAATATAACTGTGAGATTTTCAAGAGACTTTCCGAGGATTTTGTCGAAGAAGCCATTCGAAAAAGAGACCGGTAAAAAACCACAGAGGAGCATAGTCCAGTCGGATCACTCCTTTATACTGAAGCGGAACATGAGAATAATCCCAGGGACAGATGTGAAGCTTCTGAAAAAAAGATCCGCTTAAAAATTCCACGAAAAAAATCCCGCAGCTGTAAATGATCCCCCGTACCATAACCGGAAAGCGGGCAAGCTTGTAGTAAGCCGGACGGATCAGTGCTGCAAGTCCGTAAACAGGGAACATCAGAAGAGAGGTTTTGCCCATCATAGTAAAATGTCCGGTGACAAGAGAGTGCAGTCCTGTCCATAAGATCTCCAGACACCAGCCTGTAAAACCGCACAGAAAAAAATCCTTCTTTTGCATTTTAAAGCTCCTTCTCATCAGCAGAAATCCTGCGCTTTCCGGAAAATGTTAGTTTAACTGGATTAAGAAAGTTCCCTGCGGGGTTGTGAATATCCGCCTGGACTTTACATATATTTAACGTGGAAAAGCGTCTTTAATAGCCTTCCCTGCCTTGAAAAAAATATACACGTGGGTTATAATGAACAAAATTATTACTGCAAAGTGAAAAAGCAGTAATGGATCATCAACACATGCGGAAGGAGAAAACAGACGATGAATTATGAAGAAAGTCGTGCCTACATCAGAGCCGCGGAACTGAAAAAGGGAATTGTTCTGGGCCTGGAAAATATGAGAGAGATGATGAGGCGGCTTGGAGATCCCCAGGATGAACTGAAGTATGTTCATGTAGCTGGAACTAACGGAAAGGGTTCGGTGATCGCATATCTGTATTCCGCTTTATCAGGTGCAGGTTACCGGGTCGGAAGATATATTTCCCCGGCGGTCTATTCCTACAGAGAGAGGATGGAGGTTAACGGAGAACCTGTCAGCAGAGAGAAATTTGCAGCATATGTGACAAGGATCGCGGAGGTGATCGATGAGATCGTAAAAGAGGGAAAACCGCATCCGTCAGTATTTGAAATTGAAACTGCAGCCGCATTTCTTTATTTTCAGGATGAGAAATGCGATCTGGTATTAATGGAAGTTGGTATGGGCGGCGATCTGGATGCCACCAACATTATACGTACTACAGTTCTTTCCATTCTGGTATCCATCAGTATGGATCATACGGCATTTCTTGGAAATACCCTGGGCGAGATAGCAGAAAAAAAGGCCGGCATCATTAAACCGGACAGTCATATGGTAACTGTAAAGCAGCAGCCGGAGGCAGAGGCGGTCATACGGAGAATATGTGAAGAACAGAATGTGCCGTACGAGGCAGCAGACCGGGACAGCGCAGAGGTACTGGAAGCATCCATAACCGGCCAGACTTTTCTTTATAAAGGAGAAAAATATACAATATCCCTGGCAGGTGCTTATCAGAAAGAGAATGCGGTGGCAGCGCTCCGGGCACTGGAAATCCTGAATGAACAGGGATATCCCACAACACTGGTCCAGAGACAGGATGGACTGAAACGTACCACCTGGCCAGGAAGATTTGCACTTCTCGGGACAGAACCGGATTTTGTGGTTGACGGAGCTCATAACCCTGCAGCAGCAGACATGCTGGCTGCGTCTATTGAGCGGTATTTTAGGGGAAAAAGGATCATCTACATTATGGGAATGTTCCGTGACAAGGATTACCGAAAGGTCATCCGGAAAACAGAAAAATATGCAGATACCATCCTGACGATCGCAGCACCGGATAACCCCAGGGCTCTGACCCCTCAGGAACTGGCAGATGCGGTGCGGGAATTTCATTCTGATGTAAGACCCTTTGACAACATCGAAGCTGCAGTGGCAGAGGCCTATCATCTGGCAGGAAAAGAGGATGTGATCATTGCTTTTGGTTCCCTGGCGTTCCTGGGGGATCTTACAGAAATTATCAGGAAACATAACGGAGGAAACCAATGACGGATTTGGAAAGATACAGAGACGAGATCGATGAGATCGACAGTGAGATCGTACGTCTCTTTGAAAAACGAATGAAGGTGAGTGAGGAAGTCGCTGAATATAAAATAAAAACCGGTAAGCAGGTACTGGATCCGGCACGTGAGAGCCAGAAGATCCATACGCTGAAAAACAAGGCTCACGGAGACTTTAACAGCCTTGGCGTGCAGGAACTTTTCCGTCAGATCATGGCCATCAGCCGTAAGAGACAGTACCAGTTGCTGACAGAGCATGGGATTTACGGAGAGCGTAACTTCACAACTGTGAAGCATGTTCCCCTTGAAAACGCAACGGTTGTGTTCCAGGGTGTAGAGGGAGCTTACAGCTATGCGGCTATGCGGCAGTACTTTGGAAAAAATATTGAAAGCTACCATGTAAAAACATGGAGGACAGCTATGGAGGATGTAACCCATGGCAAGGCCGATTATGCGGTACTTCCTATTGAGAATTCTACTGCAGGTATCGTGGCTGATATCTATGACCTTCTTATGGAATACAAGCTGTATATCGTGGGCGAGCAGATCATCCGTGTGGATCATGTGCTTCTGGGAATGCCGGATGCACAGATCAAGGATATCAGGGAAGTATGCTCTCATCCCCAGGGACTTGCCCAGTGCAAAGCGTTTCTGGAGGAAAACCCTTCTTGGAAAAAGAAAGAAGTGGAAAACACCGCAGGAGCGGCAAAAAAGGTCAGTGAAGTGGGAGACAAAGGTGTGGCAGCTATCGCAAGCCGTGAGGCTGGTGAGGTATTCGGTCTGAAGGTCCTTGCAGAAAATATCTGCAGAGAAAAAGCAAACTCCACACGTTTTATTATTGTAAGCAGGAAACCGGAATATGAGGAAAAGGCCGGGAAGATCAGCATCTGTTTTGAACTGCCTCATGAAAGCGGAACTCTTTACAACATGCTTTCCCATATCATATACAACGGTCTGAATATGACCAAGATCGAATCCCGTCCGATTCCGGGAAAATCCTGGGAATACCGTTTCTTCGTGGATTTCACAGGGAAGCTTGGCGAAAGCGCTGTGGAAAATGCGTTAAGAGGAATCGAGGCGGAGGCGAATGTTCTCCGTGTTCTTGGAAATTATTAAGATACAGAGGAGTTAATTATTATGTTGGCAAGAATTCAGGAATGTATCCTTTACCGTGAATTTTCAAACGGCGAGATACTGAACGATATGGCAGAGCTTATCAATCTTTATGAAGCTGATGAAGAAGCACTCAAGGCAAGAGAAGACCAGTTTTTCAAAAGTGTCAACGGGCTGGTGGAGCTGGCAGGAATGTACGGCTTTTCCGGAAATATCTGGCATACATATCTTACCTTCCTTCTGGTAAATCATGAGAACGCTTTCAGTATGGCAAGCGAGATCCGGGGAGCGATCAAGGGCAGCATTAACGACCTGGCAAAAAATGATTTCCAGATTTTTAAGGAACTGTATGATTTTGACATCACGGTCTTTGACAAAGTGTTCGGAACTGTATGCTGCAGGGTGATCTGTGATTACCAGACACCGGATGAGAACAGCAAGCTCTTTAACACCAGGATCCGTGACCGTATCTGCCAGATGAGCAAAACCCTGGCAGCAGCCACCACAACCGAAGAATTTATGGATGACATGGTATCCTTCTATAAAGATTTCGGTGTTGGCAAGCTTGGCCTTCATAAGGCATTCCGTATCGGCCACGATGAAGAGGGAAAGGTGGAGATCCAGCCTATCACAAGAATCGCACATGTGAAGATCGATGACCTGGTAGGATATGAGATCGCCAAGAAAAAGCTCATTGATAATACAGAGGCATTTGTACAGGGGAGAAAGGCGAACAACTGTCTGCTCTTTGGCGATGCGGGAACCGGCAAATCTTCCAGTATCAAGGGAATCCTGAACCAGTATTATGATCAGGGACTTCGTATCATTGAGGCCTATAAGCATCAGTTCCAGGATCTTAATGAAGTCATTGCCCAGATCAAAAACCGTAACTATCGTTTTATCATTTATATGGATGATCTTTCCTTTGAGGAATTTGAAATTGAATATAAATACCTGAAAGCAGTGATCGAGGGCGGGCTTGAGAAAAAACCGGACAATGTCCTGATCTATGCCACAAGTAACCGGCGTAATCTTGTCCGTGAGCGTGCCACAGACAAGCTGGAGATCGCAGATGACAATGATCTGCATTCCTCCGATACCGTACAGGAGAAGCTTTCTCTGGTATATCGTTTTGGGGTTCGTATCTACTTTGGCAAACCGGACAAAAAACAGTTCCAGGAGATCGTCCGTACACTGGCAGCCCGTTATGGAGTTACCATGCCGGAGGAGGAACTGCTTCTGAAAGCCAACCAGTGGGAGATTTCTCACGGCGGACTGACCGGACGTGCAGCACAGCAGTTTATTGATTACATTGTGGGAACAGAGGAAGAAAAAAAGAAATAGTTTACCTGTGTATTGGGGGAAAGGATGAAAAACTATGGCGGTGACAACCTTTGCAGCAATTGATATAGGCTCCTATGAAGTCAGTATGAAGATCTTTGAAATGTCAAAGCGGATCGGCTTCCGGGAGATCAATGATGTCCGTTACCAGCTGGAGCTGGGCCGTGGAACTTACGCTGCAGGACGGCTGGAGATGGAGACTGTGGATGAGCTCTGCGGGATCCTTAATGATTTTAAACGCATGATGGCTGAATTTGGGGTGGAAAGCTGGCGTGCGTGTGCAACAAGCTCTCTCCGTGAGCTGGAAAATCCGGTGATCATCCTGGAGCAGATATATCAGAGAACTGGTATCCGGGTAGAGATCCTGAGCAATGCGGAACAGCATTTCCTGGGATATAAATCCATTGCTGCCATTGAATCCGGCTTCAAAAAGGCTATTCAGAAGGGTACGGCGATCCTGGATATCGGAGGAGGAAATCTGCAGATTTCTCTCTTTGACAAAGATGCTCTGGTGCTGACCCAGAGTATCCGTATGGGAAGTCTTCGTATCCGCGAACGTCTGAAAGAACTGGAGAAAACAACTCCACATTATGACCGGCTGATAGAGGAATTTATCCGAAATGATCTGATAAGCTTTCAACGCCTTTATCTTAAAGACAAGGAAATCTCAAATCTGATCCTGATGGGAGATTTTCTCACAGATACGATTTTTCAGGACAGATCCGGAGAGAATATCATTACAAAGGAGGAATTCCTGAAGAAATACGAGACCATTGTAAACATGTCCGATCATGACCTTGCCGAATCCATGGAGCTGGAACCGGAATATGCGTCTCTGATCGTGCCGAACATGGTTATCATTCGAAACTTTATAGAAATCTTTCAGGCAGAAGCACTCTGGATCCCGGGTGTTTCTCTTCTGGACGGGATCGCCTATGACCATGCGGAAAAAAATAAATATCTGAAAAGTGTACATAATTTTGAAAATGATATCCTGGTGGCATCCAGGAACATTGCCAAAAGGTATTCCAGCGGAAAGAATCACATTGCAGGAACTACCGATGTGGCACTGGATATTTTTGACAGCACAAGGAAGATCCACGGCATGGGAAAACGTGAACGGCTTCTTCTGCAGATCGCGGTTCTTCTTCATGACTGCGGAAAATATATCAGTATGAGTGAGGTGGCAGAATGCTCTTACCGAATCATCATGGCTACGGAGATCATAGGTCTTTCCACAGAGGAGCGGCAGGTGATCGCCAGTGCGGTAAGGTACAATACCAGAGAATTCGGCTGCTACGAAGAGATCAACCGTGAAACATCCATGAGCAGGGAAAATTATCTCCTGACTGCGAAGCTGACCGCAATTCTCCGTCTGGCCAATGCTATGGACAGAAGCCATTACCAGAAGGTAAAAGCGCTTAATGTAACCTTAAAAGACAGGATTCTTTACCTGGTGGTGGATTCCGCAAGGGATGTTTCGCTGGAGCTGGGACTTCTGAAAGATAAAAAGGAATTTTTTGAAGAGGTGTTTGGCATCCGGCTTGTAATGAGACGGAAGGGAAAAAGATAACGGAGGAGGCTTTTGTATGAAATTTAAGGAATTTGACAAACCGGAATATTTTGTAAACAGAGAACTGAGCTGGATCAAATTTGATGATCGTGTGCTCAGTGAAGCCAGAGACAAAAATCTGCCTCTGTTTGAGAGAATGAAATTTTTGAGTATCACCTCATCCAATCTGGATGAATTTTATATGGTCCGTGTTGCATCCCTGAAGGATCAGGTTCATGCAGGATACAAAAAAACGGATATTGCAGGAATGACAGCCAAGGAACAGCTGAAAGCCATCAGCCGGCAGACACATGAGCTTGTTCACGTACAGTACAGTACATTAAACCGGTCTCTGGTCCCTGCACTTGAAAAAGCAGGACTTCATGTGATCTTTGAGCACGAGGCATTTTCCGAGAAGCAGAAAGAGTTTGTGGATCAGTATTTTGAGGACAATGTATATCCGGTCCTGACACCAATGGCAATGGATTCTTCCAGACCGTTTCCTCTGATCCGTAATAAAACGTTGAATATCGGAGCACTTCTTTCCAAAAAAGATACCAAAAAAGGAAAAGAAGAGATTGATTTTGCCACTGTACAGGTGCCTTCTGTACTTCCAAGAGTAGTGATCATTCCATCTGAGAAAAAAGGCCATACAACCGTAACGCTTCTGGAACAGATCATTGAGCGCAACATCGACAAGCTGTTCTTAAGCTATGATGTGATCTGTGCCCATCCGTACAGGATCATGCGTAATGCGGATCTTCCTATTGACGAGGATGAAGCAGAGGATCTTCTGGTTGAGATCCAGAAACAGCTGAAAAAGCGCCAGTGGGGAGAGGTGATCCGCCTGGAAGTGGAAGATAAGATGGATCCGCGACTCCTGGATATTCTGAAAATGGAGTTTCAGGTTCATGGAGATGATATCTTTTTTATCAACGGACCGCTGGATCTGACCATGCTGATGAAGGTTTATGGTATTGACGGATACGATCAGTTCAAGGAACCGAAATACAAACCGGCAGCAGTGCCGGCATTTCAGAATGACAAAGATATTTTCCAGGTGATCAGGGAGGGTGATGTGTTCCTGCATCATCCGTATATGAGTTTTGATCCGGTGGTGAATTTTGTGCGTCAGGCGGCAAAGGACCCGGATGTACTGGCGATCAAGCAGACTCTGTATCGCGTCAGCGGCAATTCACCCATCATTGCGGCACTTGCTCAGGCTGCAGAAAACGGCAAGCAGGTTTCCGTTCTTGTAGAACTGAAGGCGCGTTTTGATGAGGAAAACAATATCGTCTGGGCAAAAATGCTGGAAAAGGCAGGCTGTCATGTGATCTATGGTCTGGTGGGGCTGAAGACACACAGTAAGATCACTCTTGTTGTGAGAAGAGAAGAAAACGGAATCCGCAGATATGTGCATCTGGCAACCGGAAACTATAACGATTCCACAGCCAAGCTTTATACAGACTGCGGTATATTTACCTGTGACGAACGGTTTGGAGAGGATGCAACTGCTGTGTTCAACATGCTTTCCGGATATTCCGAGCCGAAGCGCTGGAATCGCCTGATCGTTGCGCCGATCTGGATGAAGGACCGTTTTGTAAAAATGATCGAAAGAGAAGCGGAGCATGCGAAAAAGGGAGAAGAGGCTCACATTGCGGCAAAGATGAATTCTCTGTGTGACCCTGAGATCATAGCAGCGCTGTATTATGCTTCTTCCTGTGGCGTAAGGATCGATCTTCTGATCCGCGGCATCTGCTGCCTGAAGGTGGGCATTCCGGGTATCAGCGAAAATATCCACGTGCGTTCGATCGTCGGCAATTTCCTGGAGCACAGCCGTATTTTCTATTTCCGCAATGGCGGTTCCGATGAAATCTATATGGGAAGTGCGGACTGGATGCCACGTAACCTTGACCGTCGTGTGGAGATTGTTTTCCCTGTGGAAGATGAGCGGATCAAGGAAGAGATCATGCATGTGCTGGATCTGGAATTCCGTGACAATGTAAAAGCACATATCCTGCAGCCCTCCGGTTTGTATGAGAAGCAGGACAAACGTGGCAAAACGCTGATAAATTCCCAGATGGAATTCTGCAGGGAGGCTACCGAGCGGGCCAGGGCAGCAAAGAAGGAGAAAAAAGAAAAGAAGAGAGTTTTCGTACCGGCTGAACCGGCGGAGGATATTATAAAATAGTAAAAGAAAAGGACAGCCTGTCATATCGATTTATGATAGGCTGTCCTGCGTCAGCGCGCCTGCGGACGTTTCTAATAACACTTCTTGCAGGCTTCATACCCTGCAGCTTCAGCTTGGGAGCGTGTCATCTCTGTGGCATTATCCGGATTCATATTTCCACAGTTAGGGATCCGGTGGTACTTGCTCCCGGTAGCGGAGATCCAGACCATATCACCCACTGACTCCGGATCAGCCTGCACTCCGGTCTGAGGATCTGCAGCAGCCGAAGCAGAAGATCCATAGCCGGACGCACCGGAATCCTTATAAGCGGAGGAAGGCTGTGTGCCGGTATCCGCTTCATCTCCGGCAGAATAATCATTACAGGGACTCTGGTTCCACTGGATATTGCTTCCGTCGCTGACTGCGATCACCGTGCCCTGCTCATCAGTACGAAATACCTGTATTCCCATATCAGCAAGCTTATCCATGGTATCCTTATGAGGATGTCCGTAGGAATTACCGGCGCCGCAGCTGATCACTGCATACTCCGGAACAGTCTGCTGGAGCAGATCCCAGGTGGTGGCAGTGGCAGAACCGTGATGTCCCGGAACGATCACATCGCAGGAAAGATCAAGCCCCAGATTGCAGATCGCTTCCTCCCCGGCAGATTCTGCATCCCCGGTAAAAAGAAAATGGTTGTTTCCGTTTTCCAGCCGGATCGCAACAGAATTGTCGTTATCGTTGCTGCTGATCGATTGAGGAGAAAGAACTGTAAATTTCCCGCCTCCGAAAGCAAAATCCGTTCCGGGCTCCGGATGCTGCACAGTTAATCCCTGAGCGGCAACACTGTTTTCAAAAGACTGATAGATTTTTGTATCCTGTACATAATCTGCACCGATCACATTTTTTACGGAAAAGCTGTCCAGGCATCCTACAAGACCAGCCACATGGTCCTCGTCATAATGGGAGGAGATCATATAGTCGATGATGGAGATATTCTGCTTCTGCAGATAGGAAACCACGAAACTGGAATGTTCCCGGTCACCGCCGTCATACAGGAGATTCTGCCCCTGTGACTGGACCAGGATCGAAAGCCCCTGCCCCACATCCAGAAAGTGTACAGCCATTGTTGTGTCAGCAGAAGCAGCCTCAGCTGTATAAGCAGCAGAGGGAACTCCTGCGACTGTCAGCAGAACAAGCAGCAGAGAAAGAAAAAACGTCTGCAGCTTTCTGCGAAAAGAACGTTTGTGATGCATGAGAAGTCACCCCTTATCTTAAGTATTTTCAGGGGAAATTATAAAACAGAAGAGAAAGAAATGCAAAAATAATATATGTGAAAATACAGAAAACAGATAAACAGGAAGAACGAGATTTTTACATGCAATGCTCAGAACAAAGTTTGAAAGTGATAACAGGAAAAAGTGAAGTACAACAATCACAAAAAAAGCAGCCAGAATAAAAATCCTAACTGCTTTCAACTAATAGCCAGTACGGGAATCGAACCCGTGTTTCCGCCGTGAGAGGGCGGCGTCTTAACCCCTTGACCAACTGGCCATATTCATTTGTGTCGTTTGCGTTAGCTTTCTGTTGTTTTCCGCAACCGACTTCGTTAGTATATAATACTTTCTTGCAAAATGCAAGCACTTTTTTTGTTTTTTTGAAAAAAAATTTCATTCTGTTTTTGACATTTTTTTTGACGGAAAAATCTATTGATGATATGATAGGTACAAAACGGAATGGAATAAAAAATATAAAGAGGAAGAGTATGGATGACAGAAAAAAGAAAAATTTGATATGGAAGGTAGAAGCCGTTCTTTTTGGTGTGGTGCTGCTGGTTTTTGGCGCGATCTTTGCAGCGACCCACACAGGGGGGCTGATCCAGCATCAGGACAGTGTACAGTTTCTTAACAAAGGTTGGTACTACATAAAAGACGGAAAAAAACAGGAGATCACCCTGCCTGCGGAAATTCCGGCAAAAACAGGCGAAAAGCTGATCCTGTACAATGAAAGTCTGGGAGCGGAAAGCAGAGGAATGACCGTGGTTTCTACAGGAGCCCAGTATGATCTGGTGATACGCCTGAATGGAAAGATCCTGTATGAATATAAGGAGGCCATGTTTTCCAAAAATGTGCAGATGCGTTCCAAGGTGCAGTGCATTGCCGCTCTGGGTAATGACACAGAGGGAAAAGTCCTGACGTTTAGCTATTCTGCGCCTCAGAGAGGAAAATATGTTATAGAACCGGTATGCATAGGAACCGGAAGGGCAATAGCCTGGTATCAGATCAGAAAAGCAGCCATTCCTTTAGGGGCGGCAGCGATCATGATCGTATTAAGTATGATCGCTCTGTGTATCTGCATCTATATGAGGATAAGGCAGATGCCGGACAGTCGGTTCCGGGATGTGGCACTGTTCCTTATGATGTGCAGTATCTGGCTGGTGACGGACTCATCACTGGCACAGAGCTACAGCAGATGCCCCGAAGCATTATGTCTTATTTCTTTTTATATGTTCATGCTGCTGGCAATTCCGATGCTGCGTTTTTTGCAGAACATCGGAAACATGAAAAAATACAGGATCCTGGATCTTGGAATCTTTACATTTTATCTGAATGCTGTTTTACAGGGAGTCCTGGTGATCCTGGGAGCCTTTGAATTTAAGGATATGCTGTTTGTAACGCATATTCTGCTGGTTGTGTGGGTCCTGATATCAGCGGTACTTCTGATCCGGGAGTACCGGAAGCATAAACAGCGTGAGATACGTCTGCTTCTCATTGCATATATCGTCGTGGGAGCAAGCGGTATCATAGCACTGATCCTGTACTGGCTGTTCGAGATTTCCTACTATGGATCTATTTTTGAACTGGGAAATCTTGTGTTTCTTGTGCTTGTCATTGCAGACGCAGTCATGCTGATGACAGATAACGTTCGTTACCGTCTGGAATCCCAGGCTTACGAACGACTGTCCAGAGAGGATGGGCTGACAGGACTTGAGACGAGAGTTAATTTTGAGAAAAAATTGGAAAGTATTTCCGCAGATATGGGCAGATACCGGGATATCCTTCTTATGTATATCGATATCGATCAGCTTCGCGTGATCAACGAAGAGTACGGACGGGCTGCAGGAGACGAGATGGTGGTGAGCTCTGCCAGATGTGTGGAGAACGTTTTCCGGGAAAAAGGAACCTGCTACCGCATCGGCGGGGATGAATTTGCGGTTCTGGTCTATGATCCGGAAGTACCGGACGAATTCTGGTCGGAACGCCTGAGAGAAGAGCTCCGGAATATCGGGAGAGGATGCAGGCATCGTTTTTCGTTGTCCCTGGGAGGCAGCCATCTGCGAAATAAGGATGGCTCTCTGAAATCCATGGGAGAATGGAAATATGAGGCAGACAGGAAGCTTTATGAGAACAAAAAGAAGGGGGATTTGAAAAATGGAGTATATTAACTGTTTTCAGATTACATCCCTTGTTCTGGTGACGATGATCGCAATACATTATTTTTCTCATAAAAGACTGAACAATGCGGAAAACAGGAATTTTGTATGTTTTCTGGCTTTCAGCGGCGTTTACGTGGTGTTGGATATGCTGAGTGCGGTAATCGCAGGAGGCGGCAGCAGTGAAGGCTGCAGAGGTTCAGCGCTGGTCCTGACTCTCTATTATTTCTGTGATGTCATACTTACTTACGGGCTTTTCTGCTACATTCGGATCGTCACCGGAAGACAAAAGGAGAAATATAAATGGCTGAAAACCTGCTGGGTGGTCCTGCCGGCTGCAATGCTGCTGGCAGTTACAGCAAACTTACGGACGGGATGGCTTTTTTATTTTAACCAGGAAGGTAGATTTATCCGGGGAAGTTTTCATTTTTTGATCTATGGATATGTATTCTTTTTTATGCTGGTGATCGTTGCATTTATGTTCCGTTATGGAAAAACAGCAGAAAAAGAAACACGGCGCACCATATGGAGATTTTGGTTTATCGAAGCAGCCTGCCTGTTTCTTCAGATTGCCACGGAAAGAATACTGCTTACCGGTTTCGGACTTTCTGTAGGACTTTGGCTGATCTATCTTACCATGAACAATCCGGGTGAATATACGGACAGTATGACAGGTTTATTTGACAAACAGTATTTTGACAAATGGATCGGAGAAAAGCTCTATCGAAAAGAAAGCTTTCATCTGCTTGCTGTGGATGCCTGCAATATAAAGCAGATCAACAGGATCTACGGGACCAGAGTGGGAGATCAGCTGCTGATCCGGGCGGCGAAGGGGTTCCGGGAGATCACGGATTCGGTGCAGATCTTTCGTATCACAGGCAATTGCTTTCTGGCAGTGCTGGACTCTCTGACAGATTATGAAAAAGCCAGAGACGGAATAGAAGAATTTCTGAAAAAGCCGTTTTTTATCGAAAACGAAAAGGTGTCGTTCCATGCTGCGATCTGCGGGATCATGAATGCGGAAAAACTGGAAAAAGAGGATAGTATCCTTTCTTATATCGAATATATGATATCTCTGATACAGAACCGGCAGGATACGGTCCTGATCCAGTCGGACAGCAAGATCCTGGAGGGCTTCCGCTATGAGCAGGAAGTGGAGCATTTTCTTCAGAAAGCGGTGAAAGAGGATCTGTTCGAGGTATATTATCAACCGGTATATTCCATAAAAAACAAGGATTTTATTACTCTGGAGGCACTGAGTCGGCTGAAACATCCTGCTCTGGGAATGATTCCGCCGGATGTGTTTATCGGGATCGCGGAAAAACAGGGAATGATCTCTGCAGTGGGATGTCTTCAGCTTCACAAGGTCTGCCGTTTTATAAAAGAACATGAATATATCATGAAGAAGATCCGGAATGTGAAATTCAATCTTTCTCCGTCCGAACTGATGAAACCCGGATACAGCCATGTGCTTATCGGGATCATACAGGAGTATGGATTAGATCCGGGATATTTTCAGTTTGAGATCACGGAAAACGTGGCAACCGAATACAGCGAAAGCTTCTGCACAGCCATTGATGATTTTGCAGAAGTGGGGATCCACATGTGCCTGGATGATTTCGGTTCCGGTTATGCAAATCTGAACGCAGTTCTTCGCATTCCGTTTTCAGCGGTAAAAATGGACCGTTCTCTTCTGTCCGGGATCAGCAGCGATCCTCAGACGGCTACTTTTTATCGCAGCATTGTCATGATCCTGCAGCATATGGGATATAAGGTAATCGCAGAAGGTGCTGAGACCGAAAAGGAGGTAAAGCTTCTGGAAAAATGGGGCGTGGATATGATACAGGGATATTATTTTTCCAGGCCCCTGTGCGAGGAGAAGCTTCTGGAAAAAATTTCCTGAAATGATCAGAAACAGGCGGAAAACATGCTTCCATAAAAAGCAGGGTTTTCCGCCTGTTGTATTCTGACAGACACAAATTGCTTGAAGTTTACAGATACTTTTGATAGAATAGATAGGCTGTGGCGGCTGAAGAAAGCGATTTTTCAAAAGACCGGTTCCTTGAACTGCCACGCGTATCTTTTGGAAAAATTGCAGAGAAAAGATGATCATGTGGACTTTACAAGTACATATATTTTGAGTATAATACAAACAAACGTTCGAACATAAAAAGAAAGGAATCAGTGGAATGGCAAAAAAAGACACTTATGATGCGGGCAGTATCTCTGTCCTGGAGGGCCTCGAGGCCGTGCGAAAGCGCCCCGGTATGTATATCGGAAGCGTATCCAGAAAGGGACTGAACCATCTGATATATGAGATCGTAGACAATGCGGTGGATGAGCACCTTGCAGGGTACTGCAGCCGTATCCATGTAGTTCTTGAGAAGGACGGTTCCTGTACAGTAGAAGATAATGGACGAGGGATCCCGGTGGATATGCATGCCAAGGGAATATCTGCGGAGCGTCTTGTTTTTACAACCCTTCATGCAGGCGGTAAGTTTGATAATTCCGCATATAAGACAAGCGGCGGACTTCATGGTGTAGGTTCTTCCGTAGTGAACGCATTATCTACGTATCTGGATATTAAGATCAGCCGTGATGGTTATATACATCATGACCACTATGAGAGAGGAATCCCTACCATTGAACTGGAAGCAGGACTTCTCCCCAAATTAGGGAAGACCAGAGGTACCGGAACTTGTGTGAATTTCCTTCCGGATCCGGAGATTTTTGAGAAAACAAGATTCGGAGCAGCGGATGTAAAGAGCCGTCTCCATGAGACTGCCTATCTGAATCCGGAGCTTACCATCCATTTTGAGGATCGAAGAGGGGACACTCCTGAGGATATCGAGTATCATGAGCCGGAGGGAATCGTAGGCTTTATCCGTGACCTTAACAAGAATGCACAGCCTCTCCATGATCCGGTTTATTTTAAAGGAGAGGCAGACGGGATCCAGGTGGAAGTTGCTTTTCAGTTTACCAATGAGTTCCGTGAGAATGTTCTGGGATTCTGCAATAACATCTACAATGCAGAGGGAGGAACTCATCTGACCGGATTTAAGACTACCTTCACAACGGTAATGAACACCTACGCACGTGAGATCGGTGTACTGAAGGATAAAGACCCCAATTTTACAGGTGCAGATATCCGAAACGGAATGACTGCTGTAGTCTCCATCAAGCATCCGGCACCCCGCTTTGAGGGACAGACCAAGACCAAGCTGGACAACCAGGACGCATCCAGAGCCACCGGCAAGGTAGCAGGAGAACAGCTGGTACTGTTTTTTGACCGAAATCTGGAAATACTGAAGACCGTCCTTTCCTGTGCGGAAAAAGCGGCCAAGATCCGTAAGACCGAGGAGCGTGCCAAAACAAACCTTCTTACCAAACAGAAATATTCTTTTGATTCCAACGGCAAGCTGGCCAACTGTGAGAAGAAGGATCCGTCACAGTGTGAGATCTTTATCGTAGAGGGAGATTCCGCCGGCGGTTCGGCCAAGACAGCCAGAGACCGTAACTATCAGGCAATCCTTCCAATCCGCGGTAAGATCCTCAACGTAGAGAAGGCTACCATCGACAAGGTGCTGGCCAACGCAGAGATCAAGACTATGATCAATGCCTTTGGCTGCGGCTTTTCCGAAGGCTACGGAAATGATTTTGATATCACGAAGCTTCGCTATGACAAGATCGTGATCATGGCCGATGCGGATGTGGATGGTGCTCATATCTCTACTCTGCTTCTGACTTTGTTTTACCGTTTTATGCCGGAGCTTATCTATGAGGGACATGTGTATATTGCCATGCCACCTCTTTATAAGGTAATGCCGAAGAAGGGACAGGAGGAATATCTCTACGATGATAAGGCCCTTGAGAAATACCGTAAGAGTCATAAACCAGGAAGCTTCACACTCCAGAGATACAAAGGTCTCGGTGAGATGGACGCCCAGCAGCTCTGGGAGACTACCCTGAACCCTGAGACAAGAATGATGAAGCGTGTGGAGATCGAAGATGCCCGCATGGCCTCCGATGTGACAGAGATCCTGATGGGAAGCGATGTTCCGCCGCGTAAGGCATTCATTTATGAGCACGCGACAGATGCGGAACTGGATATCTGATAGATAATGAGCAGGATTTGTTACTGTTCATAGGGAATATTCTGCGAGGTGGTTTTTGTGAGCGAAGGTCACAGAAAAACCGAGAATTGTAACCCGGAATTAGATTGGGAGAATTGAACAATGAATACGAAACAGGACAATATCATCCGCACTGACTATGCGGAGATCATGCAGAAATCATATATCGATTACGCCATGAGCGTTATCATTTCCAGAGCGCTGCCGGATGTACGTGACGGACTGAAGCCGGTACAGCGCCGTACCCTTTACGATATGTATGAGCTGGGCATCCGCTACGACCGCCCGTACCGTAAATGTGCCCGTATTGTAGGAGATACCATGGGTAAATATCATCCCCACGGTGATAGCTCCATTTATGATGCGCTTGTAGTCATGGCGCAGGAATTTAAAAAGGGTCGTACACTGGTGGACGGACATGGAAATTTTGGTTCTATTGAAGGCGACGGAGCTGCAGCCATGCGATACACAGAGGCCCGTCTGGAGAAGCTGACCCAGGAGGTTTTCCTGGAAGATCTGGACAAGAACGTTGTGGACTTTATGCCGAACTTTGATGAGACAGAGAAGGAGCCGGTGGTGCTTCCGGTGCGTATTCCCAACCTTCTTGTAAACGGAGCCGACGGAATCGCCGTTGGTATGGCAACCAGCATCCCGCCGCACAACCTGGGCGAAGTGGTAGATGCGGTGAAGGCATATATGAAGAACAACGACATCAGCACCAGAGGACTGATGCGCTATCTCAAGGGACCGGATTTTCCTACCGGCGGCATCGTGGTAAACAAGGACGATCTTGTAAAGATCTACGAGTCCGGAACCGGCAAGCTCCGTATCCGTGGACGTGTGGAAGTGGAGAAATTAAAAGGCGGCCGTCAGCAGCTGGTGATCACAGAGATCCCTTACACCATGATCGGTGCCAATATCGGAAAATTCCTTAACGATATCGCAACTCTGGTAGAAACCAAGAAGACTACAGATATCGTGGATATTTCCAATCAGTCCTCCAAAGAAGGGATCCGTATCGTTCTGGAACTGAAGCGCGACGCAGATGTTGAGAACCTTACCAACATGCTCTATAAGAAGACCCGACTGGAGGATACCTTTGGTGTCAATATGCTGGCAGTTGCAGACGGAAGACCGGAGACACTGGGACTGAAGCAGATCATTGCTCACCATGTGGACTTTGTATTTGAGGTAAATTCCAGAAAATATACAACCCTTCTTGCCAAGGAACAGGAGAAAAGGGAGGTCCAGGAAGGCCTTATCAAAGCCTGTGATGTCATTGACCTGATCATTGAGATCCTCCGTGGCAGCAAGAGTCGCGACCAGGTAAAGAAATGTCTGACCGATGGTATCACAGAAGGGATTAAATTCAAGACCAAGACATCCGAAAAAGCGGCAAGATCCCTGAAATTCACAGAGAAACAGGCCACAGCGATCCTGGACATGCGTCTTTACAAGCTGATCGGACTGGAGATCGATGCTCTGATGAAGGAGCATGAGGAAACCATGAAGAACATTGCTGCTTATGAGGATATCCTGAATAATTATGACTCCATGGCAGCAGTGATCATGGGTGAACTGGATCAGATCAAGAAGGAATACGGCAGTAAGCGTAAGACTTCCATTGAAAATGCAGAGGAAGCTGTCTATGAGGAGAAGAAGATGGAAGAGACCGAAGTCTGCTTCCTGATGGATCGTTTCGGATATATGCGTCTCATTGACAAGAATGCCTACGAGCGTAATAAAGAAGCTGCTCATGCAGAGAGCCGTTATGTCTTAACCTGCATGAATACGGACAAGATCTGTATCTTTACAGATACCGGCAAGCTCCACACAGTGAAGGCAGAGGATATTCCGCTGGTGCGTTTCCGTGATAAAGGTGTTCCGGCAGATAACCTGGGTAATTATGACAGTACTTCCGAGCAGATCCTCTATGTGGCACCGCTGAGTCAGGTTGCAGCCTCCACGGTACTCTTTGTTACAGAGAACGGCATGTGCAAGCTGGTAAAAGGAGAAGAGTTCCGTGCTTCCAAGCGTACCATTGTTTCCACCAAGCTTGCAGAGGATGACCGCCTTGTATTCGTAGGAGCAGCCGACGAGATGGATCAGGTTGTGTTCCAGTCTGAGAAGGGATACTTCCTCCGTATCCTGAAAACCGAGATATCCGTCACCAAGAAAAACGCCCTGGGTGTCCGAGGCATGAAGCTTACCGGCGAAGACCGCATCCACCACGCATATCTTTTGGAGAGTCGCCAGGAATATGCCATTGAGTATCACGACAAGCCGTATGTACTGAATAAAGTTAAGCTGGCGAAGAGAGATACGAAAGGTGTGAAGCCGAGGGTATAAAAGACGCGAAGAGGATTGCGGATAACTGGCAGATAGGATATGATAGGGTTATATGAAAATGGGAGGCGTTAAAAATGCGATATGATCTTCCGGAAAGAGTTATAAGAGAACTATTTTCATTTGCCACAAAACATTCTGTCAGAAAAATCATCCTCTTTGGGTCCCGTGCAAGAGGAAACAATACAGAAAGAAGTGATGTAGATATTGCTGTATATGGAGGTGATTTTGATTCCTTTTACTGGGATATTAAAGAAAATATCCATTCACTTCTGATGTTTGATGTAATTAATGCAGATGATTCGATTTCTGAAGAACTCAAAAAAGAAATTAAAAAGGATGGAGTTGTGATCTATGAAAAAGCTTGATAATTTTTCTAATTGTCTTACTATATTAAGAAATGCAGATTTCAAACTTGCGGATAACAACGATATTTACAGAACCGGCGTGATCGGACAGTTCAACCTGACTTTCGAGCTGGCCTGGAAAGCTCTTCAGGAGATCCTGCGACTCCACGGGGCAGAAGAAGCAGACACCGGTTCACCGAGAGAAATCCTGCAGCTTGGCTATAAGCTGGGCTTCGTAAACGATTCAGCAGTGTGGCTGCTCATGCTGAAAAAGCGTAACACATCTGTCCATATATATAATGAGCAGGAAGTAGATGAGATGATCCTTCTCATCCGTGACAGCTTCATTCCGGCATTTGTGGCTCTTGAGAAAACATTGAAGGAGAAGCTGGCAGAAGCAGAGAGCGACTGGACGTAAAAGCAGTGATCCTGAAAGATACAGGACAAACAGGAGCGTGATCATATGACAATGAAAAAAAAGAAGCTGCCTATAGGAATTGAAAATTTTGAAGAGCTGCAGAAAGAGGAGTTTTATTATGTGGATAAGACGAATCTGATCAGGGATTTACTGATGCAGTGGTCAAAAGTAAATCTTTTTACGCGCCCGCGCAGATTTGGAAAATCTTTGAATATGAGTATGCTGAAATATTTCTTTGAACCGGGTGGAGATAAGGAAATATTTAAAAAACTTGCAATCTCAGGGGAAACGGAAATTTGTGAGAAGTACATGGGAAAGTTTCCGGTAGTGTCAATTTCGTTGAAAGGAATAAATGGGGAATCTTACGAGAAGGCATGTGCAATGGCGGTGCAGGTGATTCAGAGTGAAGCGAGGCGTTTTCAGTACCTTCTGGAAAGCGAACGTCTGACCGCTTATGAAAAGAAAGTGTTTGCTTCTCTGCTGCAGGCAGATATGGGAGAGGATCTTTTATGCAGCAGCCTGAAAATTATGTCTGAGCTTCTTGAAAAACATCATGGATGCAAAGTGATTCTGCTGATCGATGAGTACGATGTGCCATTGGCAAAAGCTTTTGAGCGAGGCTATTATGATCAGATGGTCATATTCATCCGAAATATGTTTGAGTATGCCCTGAAAACAAATGACAGTCTGAAATTTGCGGTACTGACCGGGTGTATGCGCATTTCAAAAGAAAGTATTTTTACAGGATTGAACAATATTAAAGTTCTGTCTGTGGCAGACGTACAGTTTGATGAATACTTTGGTTTCACAGATCAGGAAGTAAAGGATATGCTGGATTATTACGGCTTTTCTGACAGGTATGATGAGGTAAAAGAATGGTATGATGGTTATCAGTTTGGAAATGTCGGAGTGTACTGCCCGTGGGATGTGATCAATTACTGTGACACTCTGAAAGCAGATCCGGATGCACAGCCGAGGAATTACTGGCTGAACACCAGCAGTAACGAGGCGGTTCGAAGATTTATCCGGGAGTCAGATCATGCAGCCACCAGACGGGAAATCGAAAATCTTGTGGCAGGAGAGGCGATCACGAAGGAAATCCATCAGGAACTGACATATAAAGATATGTATGATTCCATTGATAATTTGTGGAGTGTCCTGTTCACAACGGGATATCTTACCCAGAGGGGAAAGCCAGACGGAGATAACTTCCGGTTGGTGATCCCGAATGTTGAGATCAGAAAAATCTTCACTTCACAGATCATGGAGTTGTTCAAAGAAAGTGTTCCCAAAAACGGAGAAGCCCTGAGGAATTTTTGCCAGGCCCTGAGAAACGGGGACGCAAAGAGTGTGGAACGTCTGCTGGGAGAATATTTGAGAAAGACCATCAGTATTCGTGACACCTTTGTAAAAAGGCAGATGAAGGAGAATTTTTATCATGGTATTCTGATTGGCATCCTGGGATTTGCGGATACATGGAGCGTTTCTTCTAACAAAGAGTCCGGTGATGGTTACAGTGACATTCTGGTAGAAACGGATGATGGAGAAACCGGCATTATTCTGGAACTGAAATATGCGGAAGATGGAAAACTGGATGAATCCTGCCGAGAAGCGTTACGGCAGATAAATCTGCGGCGGTACGAAGAAGAACTTCTCGATGAAGGCGTTGAACATATTTTAAAATATGGGATTGCATTTTATAAAAAAAGATGCCGGGTAATGCTTGCTGATGTTGATACAGATCATTAAGCAATATATATTCCCACCGACCAGGTACAAACCAACCCCGGGCGGTGGGGATTTTTTTGCCCTCTTGACAGAAAACCTTCCCATCTCCTATAATAACAATTAGCCTGAACTAACATAGCCGCAAATACAAATAAAGTTCAGTACAGAAAAACCATGAAAAATGATCAGGATTTCACAGAAGAACTGGGCCACAGCATGCCTTCTTCCAAAAGAGAAACCGAGGAAGACATGCTGGAAGAGCTCTGTTCTCTTGCAAAAAAGGACGCCCGGATCACCATTCCGGAGATCTGCGGGCGGATGGAGATGACCCGGCGGGAAGTGCTGGCCTATCTGAAACAGCTCTCCGCACGGGGCTATGTAAAAACAGAAGAAAACAAATCCTACGTCCGTCTTACAGAGCTGGGATGCATCCGCGGAGAAGAATGCCGCCACCGTCATGAAACCTTCACCCAGTTTCTGGAGTATGTAGGCGTAAACAGCGAAACTGCAGAAGAAGACGCCTGCCGCATGGAACATGTGGCAAGCGAAGAGACCGTGCAGCAGATCCATAATTTCATCAACTACGGAAGCACCTTTGAGCGTGTCATGAAAAAAACAGACCTCCGGTATTACTACGAACCGGGAGACTACACCTTCATGATGGGCATCTACTACATGGAAAAAACCTGCCCGAGAAGACTGACCACAGAATTTAAAGACTACAGGGAACAGATCAGCCTCCACGTAAAAGAAGAAGACAGCTGCTTCGAACTCCTCCGCACAGACCAGACCAAGAACCGTCTGGATCTCTGGTACCGGGATCCGGAGACCGGCTGGATGAAAGCTGCCGAAAAAGACGGCAACCCGCTGATCCCTACTGGCGTATTTCAATATTTTCTCCGGCATCACGATCCGGTCATAGAAGGAACCGCCCTGGTGGCATTTGCCAGAGAAGGAGAGAACCCCATGGAGTGGAACAGCCGGGAGCTGGATGTACATATCTGGTAGGAGGAATCTTATGGAAAAAGAAAACACTGAAGGACTGCTCCATCCATCCATGCTGCAGATTCGCTATCTGACAGAACTGGCAAAAATAGGCAAAAAACGAGGCAGCGTGGCGCTGATCGCCGATACCTGCGGAGTCAGCCATGGCCCGGTAAGCCGCTTTTTTAAAGAATGCATTGGTGCAGGATACCTGAGTGAAGGCTATGAATTTACCGAAAAGGGTACCCGCGCACTGAAAACATACCAGAGGATCCTGAAAGAAGTCGGCGCCTATCTGGAACGGATCGGGATCGCGGCATCCGAGATCCCCGAAAAAACAAGACAGCTCATTGAGAACGTAGATTACAGCCTTCTCATGACAATGACCAGAAATTCCGGCCAGGTAAAGGAATCCCGAAACCAGACAAATGCAGAAAAAGGAAGCCTCTATTATCTGGATCATGTGCTGGAAAAAGGCCGCTTCGAAGTAGGAATTGCCATTTATCAGCTGAACACAGAAGGCACAACGAAGCTTTCCATGGCAAACAACGGGTTCGAGCATCTGGCCTGCATCCGGAACAATACCCGAGGAAGCTGGCTGGAATTGACCACCCGTGAGATGCACGCCCATTCCCGGATCGATGGGGCAGATATGCGGGGAAGGCTCTCATCCCTGAAATACGTAGACCAGGGCCAGCTCTACGAAGCCGCCATCCGGGAGGGCAAAGTTCGCATTCCCCTAAGTGCCTGCCGCTTCATGAAGACCCACCTGGGAAACGTAAAGGGAATGGTCTCCATCACCGTCACCTGCAGCGTAGGCAAAGCCCATATGCCGGAGAGCACCGCACTTCTGATGTTCTGGCTGTAGAAAATAATCAGACCGATTAAAAGCCGAAATGAAAAAAAATCGGCTTTTTTTTGTGCCAAAAATCCGGAAATGCCCATGTTTACGGGATTTTTGAAAAATATAAATGGTTCCCGCAGGGAACGGAAAACAAAAAAATAGTTGACCCAAACTAACACTTGTGATTAAATGACAGCAGAGAGTTAGACATGGGTAACAGGAGAGAATGTGCCCTGGCCTGCTTAAAAGAAGGGTGTGCGACACCTTACCACATAAGGAGGAAAGAAATGAGAAGAAAGAATTTATGGCTTCGCCTGTCATCCTGTACGATGGCAGCCCTGATCGCAACAACATCCATCGTGCCGGTATCTGCGGCAGAAGTGGATTTCCAGGATGAAGCTTCCGCAGACGTTGCAGAGGAAGCTGCAGAAGAAGTACAGGAAGCAGCTGGCGATGAGACAGAGGACGTGACACTTGCTACCGACGAGAATGCAGAGCAGGGAGAGACAGAAGACGCAGCAGAGGCTGAGCTTGCTGTCGAGGACGGCTTCTCTGACGGAGAAAGTGATGCGGCGCTGGTACAGGAGAGCCCGGCAGCTGAACTTACCGGTACGGTACAGACTGGTTTTGGAAGCACAAACACCAATCTGGAAAAAGGCAGCTACGAAGTAACGGTATCCATGATGAAGGCAGACGATACCACAGCAGCATCCATGGCAAATTCCTGCATCGCAGGCAAAGGAACTCTGGTAGTAGCAGAAGACGGAAGCGCTAAACTGACCGTACCGATCCAGGCCATCACCATGATGGGACAGACTGTTTATGCAACAGACTGGAAGGTATACAAGGGAGCTGTAGGAACGGAAGCGACAGCAGCAGAGTATACAACCGATAAAGACGGAAATGTAAACAGCATTACATTCGCAATCCCGGATAAAGCCCAGGACGGCGTATATGTAACCATGACTATGGCAGCAGGAAGAACACAGGATGCATTTCTGAAAGCTGATTATGCAAACGCAGAGAAGGATGCCGCAGCAGTAGACACATCCGCACTGGAGGCAACCATCGCACAGGCAGATGCCCTTGATGAGATGGCATACACCAAGGCATCCTGGGACGGAAATAAGGATGCCATTGATGCAGCTAAGACAGCAGCCAAAGCAGCACTGGAGAAAAAAGAATCTCAGGAGGCTGTGGATGCGGCGAATACTGCACTGGCAGATGTAGTAAGCAAACTTGAAGCAGCTGGTGACCCGGCAGAACTTCTGGCACTTCTTGACCAGGCAAAAGCAATGGTAGAAACAGATTATACTGTAGAAAGTGTACAGCAGTGGTGGAAAAATCTTCAGACTTCGATCACAAATGCGGAAACAGCAATCAATGGCCGTGAGACAGAAAAGGTTCTTGCAAGCAAGAAAAGTTTTCTGAACACTCCGATAGGACGTCTGGTAAAAGCTTATGATACAACAGTATTATTGCAGAAGCTTACAGAAGCAGAGGCACTGAAAGAGGAAGATTATACGGAAGACAGCTGGAAAGAGGCAGGCCTTGCAGCTGTGATTCAGAGAGCAAAAGATGTCATTGACAATCGTGGAAGTAAAGATGAGGTAAAAGGTGCTGCCAATGAACTGGAAACAGCAATGGATAAACTGATAGCAGTTTCCATGGAAGTGACAGTTGGACGTGGAGATTTCGTAAAGAAACTCACACCTGGAACCTACAGCCTTCCGATCAATCTTCTGAATGCAGGACATATTGATGCTACACAGCAGTATACAACCAAAGATTACATGAAACATACATCCATGGCATCCGGATGCTTCACAGGAGATGCAACTCTGGTAATCCATGAAGATGGAACTGCAACTCTTACAACTGGTTTAGGAGCAGTTACTTCTGATGCTTTGGGATCTGCACAGTCCGGTGGTGCAGATGACTGGTCCATTTATGAAAATACTCAGGATTTCCTCAATGGAACTGCAAATTCTGCTAAAGGTGCCCGTTATAAAGCACATGTAGATAAATTGGGTATCCTTGGAGGAAAGAGAAAACCGACCAAGATTAGCTTTACTGTGCCGGATCTGAAACAGAACGTAGTTGCAACCCGTATGCACATTGAGATCATGGGCGTTTATCAGGATGCCTGCATTGGCCTTGACTGGAATAATGTAAAGAAAGTAAGCGATGATACAAGTGCAACTTCTACCGTAGAAAAAACTTACGAGATCGCACCGGATGTACAGACACAGCTTGAGAACATGAAAGCAGGAAGTACTGTAAAACTGGATGCAGATGTGACTCTCAGTGATGACTTGATCATCCGTGGCGGTACCTTGGATCTCAATGGTCATGCACTGAACCAGGCAGACAACCTGATCCGTATCAAAGGTGATGTAACGATCATCGACAGCAGTACGGAAAAAACAGGTAAGCTCACCCGTGAGAAATATGTAAGCAATACGAATTCCAGTGCTTCCATTACTGTAGAAAAGGGATCCTTGTCTGCAGAAGGTGTTACGATTGACGGACAGATTGGAAATGCAATGTCTTATAATTCACTGAATTATCTGGCTGGACTTCCTCGTGTTGCGGTATCACTGAAAAACTGTGCACTGGTTAATACATTACAAGCTGTAGGCAATACTACAAGTAATAATAATGTATATTTTAGTAATATGTCCAACGGAATTGATGTGACAGTAGATAATTGTACATCTGATAAGGGAATGGAAGTTTCCTCCTGTGTGGGAGAAAAAGTTTCGGTTACAAATTCAACACTGTGGAGCTATAGTCAGTATAGTAATGAAGGTGGTGTTGCAACATTTACCGGTAATACAGTAAGTGGTAGTGTTACTATTAAAGCAGATGAACTCACGGTCAGAGCTGATAAAATCAGCAATGGTATAACCTTTAGTGGTAATGGTGATGTTACACTGGAAAACATGGATGTTTCAACTAATGACTCCCGTGGAGCAGCTGTTAAATCATACGGAACAGGAACTGTAACAATCAAAAGCGGTGTTTACACTTCTGAAGGTAAGAGAGGCTATGCAATCAATTCGTCTGGAGCACCGGTAGTAATCGAAGGTGGTTATTTCAAGAGTGCGAATAAGCTTGTAAATAATAATTCATACAAAACTCCTGCAAATAAAAAACTGGGAGAAGTAACAGAAGGTGATTATGCCGGATATTATACACTGGTAGATGATCTGGATGGAACTGTTGCAGATCCGGTAGCAACCATCTACAATGCAGATGGCAGTGAAGCAGAGAAACTGGGAGAGGATAAAGCAGACCTGATCGTTTCTTTTGCCGGTGAAGGACAGACAGTAAAACTGAACAAAGATATCAGCACAAGTTCTGAAACAAACTACAAGAATATGACACTGGATCTGAATGGACATACACTGACACTTGCACAGGGAATGGTTTCTTTTAGTGGAACTTGCCGTGTGATTGACAGTTCTGCAGATAAGAGTGGAAAATTGGTGGCTAATGGATGGGCATTTACTTCTCAGCAGAATTTTGACTCTGGCCTGATTCTTGATAATGTAACTTGTGAAACACCAGTGCTTCAGTATGTTTCTATTGGTAAATTATACGTTATCAATGGTACTAAAATTATTGGAACAACAGTAATTAATCCGGCAATAGGTTCCGGCGCTGCATATGTTCAGGATAGTACATGGACATTTGGAGCGCAGGATGAAGACGGAAATGCTGTAGATGGACAGGCCCTTCTTGAAAATACAGTAAGAGCTGCCCAGTATACAATTACCAAGAACGAAGATGGTTCTTTCTCAGTAGCATCTACAAATCTTGGTAAAAACATGAGAGCTTTTGAAGCTCTGGATGCTTCTGCTTACACCAAGGCAAGCTACAAGGCAGCAAAAGATCTCTATGACACACTGGATGGAACAATCGATGAGGATATCACAGAAGAGCAGATCAAAGCATTCAACGATGCAGTAACCGCTCTTCAGCCGGTAGCTACAGAGACTTCTATCAACGCTCTGAAATCTGCCATCACAGCAGCCAAAAAGGTAAAAGCAGCAGACTACACCGCAGCATCCTACAAGACATACAAAGCAGCCATCACAGCCGCAGAGACAGTCCTGAATGGTGAAGATTTCTCCGATACAGAGGTAACAGCAGCAACCAAGGCTCTTACCGATGCCAAGGCAAAACTTGTCAAGCTGAAAACACAGTCCATCACCGTTTCTGTAAAGAACACCAAAAATGTGGTTTCCAAGAAATACGGTGACAAGGCATTCTCCCTTGGAGCAAAAGCGAAGACTACTTTAACTTACAAGTCTTCCAACACAAAGATCGCAACTGTAGACAGAAAAGGTAAAGTTACCATCAAAGCTGCCGGTACTGTAAAGATCACCATCAACGCAAAAGCAACCAGCACTTATAAAGCAGCAACAGCCAAAGTACTGACTATCAAGATCGCCAAGAAAGCTCCGACCATCAAAACAAAGATCGGAACCAAGAACCTTTCTTACAACACTCTTAAGAAGAGAGCACAGGTATTCACACTTGGCACTTCTGTAAACAGCAAAGGTACTTTAACTTACAAGAAACTTTCCGGATCCAGTGCAGTTTCCGTAAACAGCAAGACCGGCAAGCTCACAGTTAAGAAAGGCCTCAAGAAAGGCACTTACAGAGTAAAAGTTCAGATCAAGTCTGCAGCAAAAGGCAACTACACTGCAGGAAGCAGAACTGTAACCGTAACTGTAAGAGTTAAATAATTTACGGATCTTCGGATCAACAGATTCCACTTATGTGAAATCCCCCGGCTTTTTCTCCTGAAAGCCGGGGGATTTTGTCAATATCGATTAAAGGCCGAAATGAAAAAAAATCGGCCTTTTTTTGTGCCGAAAGTCCGGAAAAGCCTGTATTTAAAGCATTTTTAAAATTTTAAAACCGTTCCCGTAAGGAACCAAAGGCGAAAAAACAGTTGACTGAGACTAACAATCGTGGTTACAATGCCAGTATAGAGTTAGCCTGAGACAACAAGCGGCTATTTGTCCGGGCACAAAAGCACAAATAACAGAAAGGCAGAGAAAGAATGAAAAAGAAAGTAATCGCAGTTCTTCTTGCCTCCATGATGGCAACTTCCATGGTTCCGGTAACGGCCATGGCAGAGGATCAGCCTGACGTAGTGAGCGCAGAAGAGACACAGGACCAGGGATTTTTTGAAGAAGAAACCGATGTGCAGGAAGCGGAGACAAAAGCTCCGGCAGAAGAGGAATCCCAAGAAGAAGATTCCCGTGACGCTGTAGAGCTGGAGAAGAGCGAAGATGCAGATTCTCTGGATCTTTCCCAGGATACGTTAGAGAGCGATTCTGATGAGGCAGATCCTTTCGGCCTTACCGATGGAACCGCACCGGCAGCAGAAGCAGCCGGAACAGTGACTCTTAACGGAGTTGCTTTTGATACTGCAAAAACCTACATCGTTCCGCTGACTCTGAAAAATGCCCACAATCTGGAGCAGGACAGTGCGGCAGTTGCATGCCCGGGTAAATTCGGAACCCTGACATTTGACGCAGACGGAACTCCGAAGATTTCCACAAACCTTCGAAGCGTAACCGTGGGAACGCTTACTGATTATGCCTATGATTTCAAGATCTATCAGGGAACAAAGCCGTCTGGGGAGACGGTGGCTGCGGATATCGTGGCAGCACAGACGGTAGGCCAGGCAGACGGAAACGGAAACCATGAAGTTCCGGAAACCATCTCCTTTGCCATTCCGAAAGATGCGTACAACACAACAGGCGTATACTTAAGCATGTATGTAGATGCCATGGGCTATGCGCCGGATGCTTATCTTCAGATCGACTATGCAGGCGCAAAGGAATCCGGGGATCCGTCTCTGAATTTTACTACAGAGATCAGCACAGCCGAGGTGGAGCAGTTTGGTAATTACAATGTTACCTCCCAGGTGACGGTAAAGGATGGCCGTATTACCGATGTTGCCCTTGCAGGAAATGATTTCAAGGGAACCCATGCGGACGATAACCAGATGTACTTAAGCAAGGCCATCAATGGTCTTGGCAGCACAAAGGGTATGAAGGAAAAGCTTACCGGTCTCTATATGAACGATGCCCAGAAGCTCAACGATCTGGATACTGTTTCCGGAGCAACCTATTCTTCCAACGCCATAAAGAACGCCACCATGAATGCCCTTGGTGTAAAGATCGAGCAGGAAGTGATCCCGGATGCCCCGACAGAAAAACCGGCGCCAGGTCTTTACTACATCGAGATGAAAGACCGTACAGACGTGGTTGACCATGGACTGGTTGGCGAGAGCAAGAAAGTTGGCGCATATCTTCGTGTGGACAATGATGGAAAAATGTGGCTGACCTACAAGATGGTTTCCGGAACGACCGGAGAGCCGCTGTATGTTCTTGGCTATAACGGATATTATCCAAACGGTGATACTACACAGCCTCTTACAAAAGAAGGCGTAACATATTCCACAGAGAGCACAACAGCTCCGACCATCGGTGACTGCACGGTTGTTACGGATATCACAGTTCCTCTTGACGGCATCAGCCAGACCTATGTGAACAACGTATATCTCTATGTGGAAGCTATGAAAAACCTTAACGGCGAAGTTTCCGGTGTATACTTTGACGCAGGTAAGTTCAACATCAATTCCACCATTACTCTGTACTGGGATACTCTTTATAATCTTTCTGAGGATTCCGGCGCAGCAGAGCTTGCAAAGCTTTCCGACGGTGTTTACAAGCTTAGCGGTGAGATGGTAAAGGTAAACAAGGTGGACATGTCCATGAGCAACAATGCCATCAACCACAACATCAAACTGGTAGTAAAGAACGGTGTTCCATATGTGAACATGAACTTCAACAGCCTGACCATCACTTCTCTGAAGGGATATCTGAAGGATCTGAACTACTATGCGAGTGGTTATGAGGTTTCCAAGACAGGAGAACCAAGCGGAACTCTGGTTCCGGTAACTGTAAATTCTCTTCAGAAGTTCTCTAACGGAAAGACTCTGAAGGATGATTTCGGAACAGATTATCCGAATGACATCAGCTTCCCGCTGTGTGAAGAGGCTCTGGAAGGAAACAATGAGATCCCGCTTCAGGTATTCGTTCCGATCATGGATGCCATCACTCCTGGTTCCGGAAAACAGAACGTTTATCTGCGCCTGGATTATTCCACACTGAAAGAGACCACAGATGCAGATGCAGATTTCGCTGAGACTGAGAAGGCTCCGACAGATCCTTCCACCATCAAGAAACAGGCAGCACAGAGCATCACAGTTGCAGTTAAGAACACCAAGAACGTGGTTTCCAAAAAATACGGTAACAAGGCATTCTCCATTGGAGCAAAGGCAAAGACAGCCATGACTTACAAGTCTTCCAACACAAAAGTTGCCACTGTAGACAGAAAAGGTAAAGTGACTATCAAAGCTGCCGGAACCGCAAAGATCACCATCGCTGCAAAAGCGACCAGCAGTTACAAAGCTGCCACAAAGACCCTGACTGTCAAAGTTGCCAAGGCAGCACCGGTCCTGAAGACAAAGATCACATCCAAAAATGTTTCCTACAGTGCACTTCGTAAGAAAGCGCAGGTGTTTACTCTTGGCGCTTCCGTGAGCAGTAAGGGAACACTGACCTATGCAAAAACAGCAGGAAGCTCTGCATTTACCGTAAATAAGACAAACGGAAAGATCACGGTAAAGAAGGGCCTGAAGAAAGGTACCTACAAGATTAAAGTGAAGATTTCCGCAAAAGCGACTGCAAACTACAATGCAGGAACAAAGACAGTTCTTGTTACTGTAAGAGTGAAATAAGCTCTGAAAAATTGATAACCTGACAAATTTCCCCCTCATCCGGCCCATGCTTCCCCTGGCATACGGCAGGACAGAGGGGGATTTTTTGCAGAGGGTATGTTATACTTGATACAGCGGAGGAGTTTTTACAGATCGATACAGACAGGAGAAGGGATTTTATGAAGATTACGATAACAGCGGTTTCCGTACCTGCTCTCCGGCAGATCCAGGCATTCCGGAAACGTTATGAACAGCAGTACCCGGAGGATGATCTGACCATCGTCTGTTTCTATGTTGCGGGACAGGAACAGCGATACGTTCTGGAACCGGAAAGGATCATAAAGGATATTGCCACGGCAGATGTGGCGGTGGTGGATACCATGGGGGCTTCCGAAGAGCTTCAGGAGATCGTGGTAAAAGGCCTCGAAGCCTGTAAGGGCCATCGGATCGTCATTGGAAACGCACTTCGGGACTATATCCGCCTGGGTTCTTTTTCCATGGGTACCATGGGAAAAATGATGAAAGGCTCCGGCGGGAAAAAAGATTCCGGGAATGTGTCCGGGACGTCCGGAACCGACAGCGCAGAGGTATCCGGCACCGGTGAGAAAAAATCCTCCGCCAGTGCACTTACAAAAATGCACCGGATGCGGCGGATGGCAATGATGATGGGAAATGTGCTGCCTTTTGGTGTCACCCGGGATATGAAGAACGTGTTTCTTCTGATCGATTACTGGCAGCAGGCCACCAGGACAGATATGGAATCTTTTATGCATCTTATCCTCCGGCAGTACGGCGGACGAAAATTTCTCCCGAAGGAGAAACCCTGTACCATGGAGTACGGCGTCTATCTGAAAGATCTTTTTTCCATGGAAACCTGGGATACACCGGCGAAATTCTGGAAGAAGGCGGCTTTTGACAGTCAGCGGGAAACCGTGGCCCTGCTTTTTTACGGACATTCCTATCCCAATGATTTTCTGCCGGTAGTACAGGCTCTGGCAGAGAAACTGGGAGAGAGGTACAATCTGCTTCCCATTGCATTTTCCCAGAATGAGGACGGGGATCTGAAGAAACTGCGGGCATTTCTCATGCAGAAGAAAACACCGGTTTCGGCAGTGGTCAATCTGATGCCCTTCCGCCTGGGTGCAGGGCCCATGGGTGGAGATGCGGATCAGGCGGTGGAAATTCTGAAAGAACTGGATGTTCCCTATTTCAAACCCTTCTGCCTGACCAGAGTTTCCGGGGAGGAATGGGAGCGGGCGGATGCCGTGAATCCCGGAGAGTTTCTTATCAGCATCCTGCTTCCGGAGCTGGACGGCGGGATCCTTACATTTCCGGTAGGGGTTATGGGAAGTGGAAGCACAGAGGGAGAAGAACCGGTCTTTCCACAGCTGGAACCCATAGCGGAGCGGGTCGATACCTTTGTGGCGCGCCTTTCCCGGATGCTGGAACTTAGAAAGAAAAAACGGGAAGAGAAGCGGCTGGCGGTGATCTTTTATAATTATCCCCCGGGGGAGAGCAATGTGTTCGGAGGAGCATTTCTGGATACCTTTGCCTCGGCATCCAGATTGCTTGAGGGGCTGAAAGAGGTCGGCTATGATACAGAGGGACGCTCTCCCGAAGAGCTTCAGGAAGTGTTTGTCACAGGCGGACACTGCAACCTGCCCCAATGGTGCGAGGAAGGGGAAGGAGGGATCACCTGGGAGTTTGAGGGAGAAGAATATCCCATCCGGGGGATCTGTGTGGGAAATGTTTTTCTGGGACTGCAGCCCCTTCGCGACCCGGAGGGAGAAAGCGGGGATCCGGGAAGATATCACGACCGGAACCGGAAGCCTTCCGGGGAATATCAGGCCTTTTATCATTGGATCCGTGAGGGATTTCAGGCGGACGCCATGATCCACTTCGGCACCCACGGCACACTGGAATTTCTGCCCGGAAAAGATAACGGCATGACCGGAAGCTGCTGGCCGGATCAGCTGGTGGGAGAGATCCCCCATTTCTATTACTATTATATAGGAAATCCTTCGGAGGCCATGATCGCCAAGCGCCGTTCCCTGGCAACGCTTGTAAGCTATCAGGCACCGGAGCTTAAAAAGAGCGGTCTGTATGGAGATTATCAGGAACTCAGGGAAATGATCGGAGAGTACCGGGAGAGCATCCAGAGTGCACCGGAGCGGTGCGGGGATCTTCTTTTGAACATCACAAAAGCAGGGAAGAACTGCGGATTTCTGGAAGGAGATTCCGGAGAAAACTGCTCGGAAAAAGATCTGGATCTTCTGGAAGAGAGGCTTTATGAATATGAAAACAGTCTGATCACCGATGGTCTTCACGAGATCAACGAGACAGAACTTAACGGGCTGGTACATGGACTGGACGGCGGCTATGTTCCGGTGGGAACGGCAGGGGATGTGGTAAAGAATCCGTCGATCCTGCCTTCCGGACGGAACCTGGTGCAGTTTGACCCAAGGCTGGTGCCCACCAGAACGGCCTGTGAGCGGGGAATGAAGGCGGCGCAGCTTTCGGTGGAGGCTTATCATGAGAAGACGGGAACGTATCCGGATACTACGGCGCTGATCCTCTGGGGACTGGAGACTTCCAGAAGCCAGGGTGAGACTATCGGACAGATCCTGTATTATCTGGGCATCCGCCTGAAAACGGAAAAGAGCAGTTACGATGACCGGCTGGAGGTGATTCCCACCGAGGAGCTGGACCGGCCACGTATGGACGTGGTGATCCACATCTGCGGATTTTTCCGGGACATGTATCCAAACCTGATCGATAACTTAAATGCCATGCTCCGGCAGATCCTCCGGCTTGAGGAAGAACCGGAAAAGAGTTATTTTACGGCAAATACCAGAAAGATGGCAGAAGAGCTCCAGAGATTCCATCCCGAAATGGAGGAACGGGAGGTCTGGGATCTGGCATCCTGCAGGATCTTTGGCCCAAAAGAAGGGGAGTATGGAACCCGGCTTACGGATGTTGTGCGAAAAGGCAGCTGGAAGGATGCGGCAGAGATCGGAAGTTCTTTTACCGAGGATCTCTCTTACGGGTATTCCTTCCGGAGGCGAGGGGTGAAAGCCGAAGAAGTGCTGGCCGGACAGTATGACCATGTGGATTTTATTTCCCAGGTGCGCAACAATGTGGAGTATGAGCTGACAGATCTGGATCACTATTATGAATTTTACGGCGGACTTGCCAGAGCCGTGGAGAACAAAAAAGGCAGCAAACCGGTCATGCTGGTTGCAGATACCACCGGTGAGACGGTGAAGGTGCAGGATCTTAAGAGTTCTCTGGAGCGTGGGATCGCCACAAGGCTTCTAAACCCCGGATGGATTCAGGGGATGATGCGCCACGATTATCACGGTGTGCAGCAGATCGCGAAACGGTTTGAGAATGTGATGGGGTTTGCAGCCTCCACCGATGCGGTGACAGGCGAGACCTTTTCCCGGATGACCCGGTGCTATGCCGGGGATGAAAAACTCCGGAAACAGATGCAGCAAAGCAACAAATGGGCATACATGAAGATGATGGAGCGGCTGATGGAGGCCAGCAACCGGGGCTATTTTGATGCAACAGAAGAAGAACTGTCCCAGATCCGTGAGGCATATCTGGAGGCAGAAGGAGAGGCGGAAGAATGATGCGGGAAAAAACTTATGATTATCCATTTACGGCCATTGTAGGCCAGGAACCTATGAAGGAGGCCATCCTTATCAATCTGGTGAACCCGTCTGCAGGCGGGGTGCTGATCCGTGGACAGAAGGGAACGGCCAAGACCACTGCGGTGCGTGCCATCCCGGGACTTATGAAGGACTGCCGGGTGGTGGAGATCCCTGCCAATGCCACAGAAGACCGTGTGGCAGGAACCATCGACATCGAAGCCGCACTGAAAGACGGGGAAAAACAGTTCCAGCCAGGTCTTCTGAAAGAGGCAGACGGAAATATCCTCTATGTGGATGAGATCAATCTTCTGGACGACCATATCGTGGATCTGTTACTGGATGCGGCGGCAACGGGGCGCAATACCGTGGAGAGAGAAGGGATTTCCTGTACTCATTCAGCCCGGTTTGTGCTGATCGGTTCCATGAACCCGGAGGAGGGAAACCTGCGGCCGCAGCTTCTGGACCGTTTTGGCATGGTGGTGGATGTGGAAGCAGAGACAGACGTGGATAAGCGGGTGCAGATCATTGAGAACCGGATGGCCTATGAGAAAAATCCGGGGTATTTCTGCCGGAAGTACAAAGAGTCTCAGGAAGAGCTTTCCGAGAGGATCCGCAGTGCCAGAGAGTTTCTGCCGACGGTGCGTGTCCCAAAGGAGCTGTTAAGGCTGGCGGCACAGATCTGTGTTGCCTACGGCACTGACGGCCACCGGGCGGATATCGGAATGATCCGGACTGCACAGACCATTGCCGCACTGGAAGGCCGGAAAAAGGCTTCCCGGGAGGATCTTGAGCGGGCTGCCCGGTATGTTCTGCCTCACCGGATGCGGAAAAATCCTCTGGAAGACGGACAGATGGATCCTCAGGTAATGGAAGAGATTCTTTCCGCCGGGAAAAAGAGCTCCAGGGAGCCGGAAGCTTCCGGGGAGGGTGACTAGATCCGGGGAAAGGAAGACGGGCAGATTCTGAAGAAGTATTCCTTCCGGTAAAACAGAGCGGAAGAGAGTATTCGGTACTGGAAGTTCTGGAGGGGATGAAACAGGAGATCTTTCTGAAAAGAGAGCAGCAGTCCCGGAAAGAATGGCTGCCGGGTGGGAAACACAGTGGTTCTCTGGTGATCCCCTCCGGTCAGGAAGGGATTTTGCGAGCCGGGGAGGTGGATCTTCCGGCGTCCGTCCGGGCGGCGCTGGAAAGCGGCAGGATCGGGGGAGAGGACCGGGAGATCAGAGCGTGTGACCTCCGGCTGAAACGCTTCCGGAGAAAAAATAAGGTGTCTGTTTTATTTCTGGTGGATGCCAGTCGTTCCCAGGGTGCAAAAGAGAGGCTTTCTTTTGCGAAAAGTGCGGTACTTTCCATCCTGCGGCGGGCGTACAGTGACAGGGACCGGGCAGGAATGGTGGTTTTCGGGAACCGAAAAGCAGAACTGATCCTGCCTTTTACCAGAAGTGTGGATTTTGCGGCAAGGCCCATGGAAGAGCTGAAGGCCAGAGGGAATACCCCTCTTGCCATGGGAATCCGAAAGGCCCTGAAAGTCCTGGAGGCGGAAAAACGGAAGAATTCGGAAGAGACCAGGATTCTGGTGATGCTCACTGACGGCAAGGCCAATTTTGACACCGGGGAGGGAAAGCCCTGGTCTCTTGCCCTTAAGGCGGCTGAGGAGCTGAAACGAAAAGGCGTGCCGGTGTTGGTGATCGATACGGAAAATTCCGTGTTCGGCATGGGGCTGGCCAGACAGTTATCCGATGCGGCAGGCGGGAAATATGTGAAGCTCTGACCAGAGGATCTGTGTGAAAAAAAGCCGGATATCCAGGTGTATCCGGGATCTTGATTAAAGACCGAAATGAAAAAATTTCGGTCTTTTTTTTGTCGAAAAATCGGGAACATGGCGGATTTAAAGGATTTTTGAGATCATCGAACCGTTCCCTGTGAGCACGGTTTGGACGATAGTATGTTGACATTAACTTTTTCTCATGATACGGTTAATCATGGCTAACAAGTGCTCATAGGAGGATGATGGGTATGAAGATAAAAAAATTTAAGCGAAGCAGTGCGTTTTTTATGGCGGCTGCACTGTGCCTGGGGAGCACATCCGGCGTTTATGCCATGGATGAGAGTGAACTTTCCAGGATCATCGAAGAGGCGAAGAACACAGATACTTCCGGGTATACACCGGAGAGCTGTGAGAGCCTTCAGGCTGCTCTTGAGGGAGCGGAGAACCTTCTTTCAAGAGAAGATGTAACAGAGGAAGAGCTTGGGGCAGGCGGAATGATGCTTCAGGCAATCCTGGAAAATGGTCTGGTGGCTCAGGCGGACAAGTCTTCTCTGGAGGCGGTCCTTTCGGAGGCGGCTGCATACACAGACGGCACACAGGATGGATATGAAGTACTGGATCAGGTACGTGCCCAGGCTCAGGCTGTGCTTGAGGATGGCAATGCCACCCAGGCAGAGACCGACGGCGCGGCATCCGCAGTGGCCCAGGCAGAGGAGAACCTTGGGGGCGGTATCGACAAGACTGTGTTAAGTGACCTGATCACCCAGGCGGAAGCGGTGGATACTTCCGGTTCAGATGACGCTTCCGTACAGCAGTTAAAGTCTGCCATTGCGTCTGCAAAGCAGGTGGCTGCAAACCCGTCTGCCACACAGAGTCTGGTGGATAAGCATATCCAGCTTCTTCAGGCGGCTGCGGAGGCACTTTATCAGAAGACGGACTCCAATACGGTTTATGACGGGGTATACCAGATCGGCGGACTGCTCCACCATGCTACCGCAGATCAGGTTTCCATGGGAAACTCAGCGCTGGTAAAACCCTTCCAGTTGATAAAGAAAGGAAATGATATCCATCTGCGGATCGAATGTACGTCCCTGACGACCAAGCTTGGCAAGCAGAATTTTACCGGCTATCTGGCAAGCATGTGGTATTTTCCGGGATTTACCAGTGAAGATACCCTGCCTTATGCGGCCGCAGAGGAAGGCCAGGCTGTAGATACCGGTGAGACGCAGAACGCGGCGGAGACAGAAGCTGAAGATCAAAAAGAGGCGCAGCGCGCAGAGACGGAAGCAGTGGAAGAGAGTTCTCAGGCACAGACAGAGGATGCAGCAGAAGACGAACTTTTTATGGACGGAGAGGAAGCTTCCGGGGACAGCGACGGTGCAGCGACTGGAGAAGAGGCTTCTGCGGCTCAGGAAGAAACACAGTCTCTGGATGAGAATGAAGTTCCGGCGGCAGAGGCTGCCACAGCAAAAGCAGTGGGTGTGGAATCCTACTATGACATTTATGATTCCTACAACGATCCGAAAAAAGGCACCGATGCCACAGTAAAAGGGAAAAAATATCCCCATTACATAACAATTCCGGTAGAGCTGAACCAGAGCATCGTATGGACCAGGATCTATGTTCCGGTCATGGAAGCCATCAATGCAGGTGGCGGAAAGCAGTATGCGAAACTGTATCTGGACTGGAACGACCTGAAACAGATCAGCGGAACGGAAACGGACAAGGCGGCCCTGAAAAAACAGGTCACAAACGCGCAGAATGTCCAGAAATCCCTCAAACAGGACAGCCAAGGCTATGCCGGTGAGCAGCTTGCCATGCTTGCAGATGCCATTGTGGCAGCCCAGGCTGTTTATAAAAACATGAACATCGACCAGACTGTTGTGGACAATGAGGTAAAAGCCCTTACCATGGCGGTAAATGCGGTGACCAAGGTCAAGGTGGATTCTGATAAGAGTGAGCTTAAGAAAGCTATTGAGATCGCGGACAGTTATCTGAATGAGACGGATGTAGAGTATGAAACATCGACCCGTGAGGCGTTACAGCGGGCAAGAGATAAGGCCAGTCAGGTTTATGACAATGAGGAGGCTTCTCAGACAGAAGTCAACAAGTGTGTCACTGCCATAGACAATGCCATCCAGGGACTGATCATCCAGGGAACGGACCGCCGCGAGATCAAAAAAGCGCTGACAAAGGCGGAAACTTATCTGAAAGATACAGCCCATTATACAGCCGCAGATATGGATGTGCTCCGTTTTGTTTATGAGACGGCAAAGGCGGTTTACGGGAACAAAGAGTCCAGCCAGGAAGAGACCGATGCCCAGACCGGTATCCTGGATTATGTGATGAAAAACATGAAGAAGGCTTCCCAGACAAAGGTGGATAAGACCGGACTTCATGAGATGCTTCTCACGGCTTCCAATATGGCAGGCAGGGAAGATACCTATACGGCTGACACACTGAAGACATTAAACTCTGCGATCACTGCCGCAAAGACGGTTTATGATAACAGCAGTGCCACCCAGAGCCAGGTCAATACACAGATCAAAAAGCTTTCCAAGGCAGTCAGCGGACTGAAGAAGAAGTCTTCCGGCAGCAGTTCGAACAGCAGTAATAATAACAACAGCAGCAACAATAACAACAACAGAAATAATAACGGCAGCAACAGCAGCCTGGATGTGAAGAACCTGGCGGACGGTGTGTATTCCGTCACAGGCTCCATGGTAAAGATTGACAAAACATCTGCATCCATGTCCAACGAAGCCATCAATCACACCATAAAGCTGACGGTAAAGAAAGGAAAATATTCCATTACCATGGACTTCAAGGGTCTGACCATTAACGGACAGCTTGGATATCTGGGTACCCTGAAATATTTTAAGACCGGCTACAAGCTGGATAAATATGGCGCACCATCCGGTTCTCTTGGCAATGTAACGGTGGATTCCTATCAGAAATACACCAACGGCAAGCTGGTTACGGACAATTTCGGAACCAATTATCCGGATGTGGTCACATTCCCGCTGATCGATGAGGCAAAAAATGACGGTTATGTGCCGCTTCAGGTTTTTGTTCCCATTATGGATTCCATTACCAAAGGCACCGGAACCCAGCCTGCCTTCCTGAAACTGGACTGGAGCACCCTGAAAAAGACGGACAGCAAGGATCCTGGTTTCGAAAATGACGATAACAATGGTGACGGAAGCAACAGCGGAAATAACAGCAGTAACAATGGAACGAACAGCACCGGAAACGGTTCTCTCAGAGGAAATAATGGCAGCTTAAGTACCAACAGCAACGGTTCCTTAAGCGGCAGTACTTCCAAGGCTGGAGGAAGCTCCTTAAAGAGCAGCGGTTCCCTGAAATCTTCCGGAACCACCACCAAATCCACATCCACAAAGAAATCAGCAGGAACTACTGCGCTGAAATCCGGAAAGAGCATCGGCAGCAAATCGGATTCCAAAGATGCAGGAACCACAAAGCTTACCAGCAGCGGCCTTTCCGATGCGTCAGATCAGGATCAGGAGACAACCACTTCCGGCGAAGCTTATGCAGATACCGAGACTGGTACCGGGGAATCTTCCGGAAATATGAGAAAAGTGGCAGTTCCGGTATCCGTCAGCGCGCTGGCGGCACTGGCAGGTGTTTTCTATAAGATCAAGAGCAGAGGGGGAAGCCTGAGAAAGAAGGCAGGAAAGAAGAAATGAGAGAGAAAAACTGGAAAAAAAATCTACTGACCTGTTTTGGAGCGGCAGTACTCTTCGTGGCGGCAACCCTGGGATTTCCGGTAACTTCCGTCCACGCGGAGTCGGGAAGTGTGTATTCCTGTACCATTAACCGGTGTTATTCTCATCCCGTGACAGGAGAGATCGAAGACTCCGGCGGTGAGGCATCCTACGCCACCGGACAGGGTATGGTAGAAGGTGCGGTTTATGCAAGTGGTCTGATGGAAGTGACGGACTCCGGCAATTATTATCTGACGATCCGCATGAGCCTGATCGATTATACGTCCGGTCACAGTTTCAGCGTACAGAATGTAGGAGATTCCGGCTGGTCCAGCACAGGCGTCGCGGTAACCGCAAATGGTTCAAACAGCAACGGAACCACCTCCGATATCTGTATCCAGGTTCCAAGCGAGAACTGCATCGTCCGGGTCAGCATGTATGTAACCCCGATGGGAAGAAACGTTACATTTTATCTGTATCCAAGCGATTATTCCGAAGGAAACAGTGTGGGTATGAATCCTGCTTTTGTAACAGAAGAAGCAGCATCTGCAGAGGCTTCCGGAAGCGGCGAGGCAGTTGCCAACAGTACCCTGGATACGGGAAGTGCCCAGGAAACGGACGGAACAGAAAGTACGGATGAGGCTGCGCAGGACAATGAGGAGAAAACTCAGAATGATGCGGCGGCCACCCAGGCAGCAGCTGCACAGAGCACTGCAGAAAGCGGCTCCACAGGAAATGCGGATGCCATGAATTCCGGGAACACCGTAGCGGCAGCACAGAAACAGGCAGCAGCTTCCAAAAGCTCTGACGAGTCCGATACAGACAAGGAACTGAACAGCGCCCAGGGACTAAATCTTTCCACAGCGGAAGAGGACAGCATCACTTCCGGGGAAAAGAAATCTGACGGCGAAAGCAGCGTAAAGATCAATACGGTCTTTGCCATTGCTCTGGCAGTGACAGGCTCCGGTCTGGTCCTGATCCTGGTAACTGCACTGATCATCTGGTACTTCCGTAAGAACTGGCGCAGATGGGGCGGAGAGGATGATGACGATGATGAATATTAAATCCTGCATCAGCAGAGGAATTCTTGTCACAGTCCTGGCGGCAGCGTCCCTTCTTCTCACCGGCTGTGTGGATCAGCACCCGGAAGGCACGAAAACAACCACACAGACAGAGACGGTGGAGTCCATGCTGGAGATCACGGACCCTGTGGAAAAACAGGCAGTGGAAGTGGCAAAAGCCAAGGTACGATCCATGGAGGGATCCCCGAAGATCGTAGCTACTTCTCCGGCAGTTGCGGATATCTGTGACAAACTGGAACTGGATCTGGTTGGGGTATGCTCCAGCAGCATTTCCACCATTCCGGAGCGTTATAAAGCTGTAACCACCGTGGGTACAGCCATGAGCCCGGATATGGAGATCGTGGCTTCCCTGAAACCGGACTGGATTTTAAGCCCGATCTCTCTTCAGTCAGACCTTGAACCCAAGTACGAAAATATCGGCGTGGACTGGGCGTTTTTAAATCTTCGCAGTGTACAGGGGATGTACCGTTCCATTCAGGAACTGGGAGAGATTTTTGACAGGGAAGAGCAGGCAGGCACGCTGGTAAAAGAGTTCCGGGATTTCTACGAAGAATACAAAAAGAAGAACGAGGGAAAAGACCATCCCAAGGTGCTGATCCTGATGGGACTTCCGGGCAGCTATATCATTGCTACCGAAAATTCCTACGTGGGAAGTCTTGTGGCTCTGGCTGGCGGTGAAAATGTTTATACAGATACAGATCAGGAATTTCTTACGGTAAACACCGAAGATATGAAGACCAAAGAACCGGATATCATCCTCCGTGCGGCTCACGCACTTCCGGATCAGGTCGTGGAGATGTTTAACGAAGATTTCAAGACCAACGATATCTGGAAACATTTCGACGCGGTAAAAAATGGCAGGGTGTATGACCTGACTTATGAAAATTTCGGAATGAGCGCAACTTTCCGTTATCCGAAAGCACTGGATGAGCTGCAGCCGATCCTTTATCCGGAAAGTGACGAGGATCTGGAAAAAGCGAAAAAGAACAGTGAAAACGCTCAGAAAAATGCAGAGAAATCCAATGCGACCCAGAAATATGAAGACGCGCAGAAATCCGGCACATCCGGAAAAACTGCAGCTGAAGATTCCCAAAAGACCACAGAAAAGGAGAAGTGACAAAAATGGATGAAAACAGAGAAAAAAGAAAGCGGCTCCGTGCAGTGCTCTCCTTTGTGCTCATGGCGGTGCTTCTGATGGTATTGTTTTTTGCAGCCATCAATATCGGAAGCCTGAAGGTTTCCTTCGGAGAGCTGATGAGAGGACTTTTTGTGGAGCGTATTGACGAAGTGGCAACCATCTATGACCTTCGTTTTCCGCGTATCATCATTTCCATGCTGGCAGGAGCCGCCATTGCGGTTTCCGGTGTTCTGTTCCAGGCGGTCCTTAAAAACCCACTGGCAGACCCTGGTATCATTGGTATTTCCAGCGGTGCCAGCTTTGCGGCAGTTCTGATCACAGCTTTTGCACCGGGACTGTATTTCTTTACTCCGCTGGTAGCGTTTTTTGGCGGCGTGGTCGCCTTTTTGATGGTTTACTGTCTGTCCTGGAAGGGCGGCTTAAGTCCTCTTCGTATTATCCTCACCGGTGTGGCAGTAGATGCATTGTTTGCCGGACTTTCCAGCGCTTTTAACAGCATGAGCGGTGGAAATATGTCCGGCGTGGCTTCCATCGTAGAAGCCAATATCACCCAGAAAACCTGGGATGATGTGACAACACTGGTTCCTTATGTTGTGGCAGGGCTTTTCCTGGCATGCCTGTTTATCGGAGAGTGCAACCTGATGTCTCTGGAAGATAAGACAGCACGAAGCCTGGGACTGAACGTCAATGCCACACGAATCGTGATCTCCCTGATCGCGGTACTTCTGGCAAGTATTTCCACAGCCATCGCAGGTGCCATCAGTTTCCTTGGGCTGATCGTGCCACATATCGGAAGGATCCTGGTGGGAAGTGACCACAGGGCACTGGTTCCGTTTTCCGCACTTGCGGGAGCCTTTACCTTCCTTCTGGCAGATACCATCGGAAGGACCATTGCAGCTCCCTATGAGATCAGTGCGGCAGTTGTGATGAGCGTGGTAGGTGGTCCGTTCTTTATCATTCTCTTAAGGAGGTCAAAAAAATATGGTGACTGATACACAGAATACGGAAAAAAAACGACCTGCCATGGAGGTAAAGAATGTATGCTTTTCTTATGGTAAAAACGAGATCTTAAAAGGCGCGTCCCTTAAGATCGAAAAAGGTAAGGTGACGACCATCATGGGAGCCAACGGATGTGGTAAATCCACACTTTTTTCCCTGATGACCAAAAACCTGGACCCTGCAAAGGGAAAAGTCCTTCTGGGAGGAAAAAACATCGCAAGGTTGCGTCTGAATGAATTTGCCAGAAAAGTGGCCATTGTACATCAGTACAATACGGCGGCGGATGACATCACCGTGGAGCGTCTGGTTTCTTTCGGAAGAACGCCTCATCTTGGTATGCTGGGGATCCGTGGAGAAGAGGATGAGCGGTATGTGAACTGGGCCATGGAAGTGACCAATGTTTCACAGTTTCGTGAGAGGGAATTATCCAGGCTTTCCGGCGGACAGCGCCAGCGTGTATGGATCGCCATGGCGCTTGCACAGGGAACCGAGATCCTTTTTCTGGATGAGCCGACTACATATCTGGATATCCGTTATCAGATCGAGATTCTGGAGCTTGTGCGGAGGCTGAACCGGGAATTTGGCATGACCATCGTTATGGTCCTTCATGACATCAACCAGTCGATCTATTTTTCCGACAAGATCATCGGTCTCGCCGGTGGAAAAGTCATCGTGGAAGGCGAGCCGGAAGAAGTGATCACGGAGGAAAGCATCCATGAACTTTATGGTATTGATCTGAAGGTGGCAAGAGTAGATGGACGTAAATTTGTTTTAACCGTCTAAAGCGTATATAAGAAAGGAAAAGAAAATGAGAAATCCATTGAGAATATTCTGGATCCTGCTGGGGTTTCTTTGCCTTGGACTTGGCACCATCGGAATTGTCCTTCCGATCCTGCCTACGGTTCCCTTTTATATGGCAACGCTGTTCTGCTTTGCAAAAAGCTCGGAACGGCTCCATACCTGGTTTATAGGAACAGACCTTTACAAAAAACATCTGGACAGTTTTGTGCAGAAAAGAGCCATGACGCTTGGAACCAAATGCAAGATCATCGGCATGGTGACCGTAGTTATGGTCATCGGATTTATCTGCATGAAAAATGTGCCTGTGGGAAGAATCTGCATAGCCGTTGTGTGGGTATGCCACATTCTGTATTTCTTCCTCAGGGTAAAAACTGTGGAGCCGGAGGTGTGAGCAGCCAATGATCAAGACAAGACTGGTGGGACTTTTATCCCACGCAAAAAAATATATCGTGTATACGATCCTGTGGCAGTGGCTTGCCCTGCTGTCCCAGGTGATCGCCGTTTTTTCCATTGCAGGGCTGCTGGAAAAAGTGATTTACGGTTCTGTTACTTCGGAAAGTGTGGAACGGACGGTTCTCACACTGATCCTGGTTGTTGTAATCCGCTTCTTCTGTGAGCGGATGGGCGCAAGGTCGTCCTATCTGGCCTGCGTGGATGTAAAGCGGATCCTCAGAGAAAAAATTTATGAAAAAATGCTGAAGCTGGGTGCTTCCTACAGAGAGCAGGTTTCCTCCTCTGAAGTGGTGCAGGTTTCCACAGAAGGTGTGGAGCAGCTGGAAACCTATTTCGGAAAATATCTCCCCCAGCTGTTTTACAGCCTGATCGCACCGGTAACACTCTTTGTGATCCTCTGCCGGGTGAGCTTAAAAGCCAGCGTGGTACTTCTGATCTGTGTGCCGCTGATTCCCATTTCCATTGTGGTGGTACAGAAGATCGCCAGGAAGCTTCTTAACAAATACTGGAGCATTTATACAGGACTTGGAGATTCCTTCCTGGAAAATCTTCAAGGTCTGACTACCCTAAAGATCTATCAGGCAGACCAGCAGAAAGCAGACGAGATGGATGCGGAGTCCCAGCGGTTCCGCCAGATCACCATGAAGGTTTTAACCATGCAGCTGAATTCCACCAGTGTGATGGATATTGTGGCTTACGGCGGTGCGGCCATTGGTATGGCGGTGGCGGTGACGGAGTTTCTACATGGGAATTTAAACCTTTCCGGAACCCTCTGCATTGTGCTTCTGTCCAGTGAGTTTTTTCTGCCGTTGCGGCTGCTTGGATCCTTTTTTCATATTGCCATGAACGGTATGGCTGCCAGTGATAAGATTTTCCGGATATTGGATCTTCCGGAGCCGAAAGCCGGAGAGAAAACTCTGCCGGAGGGCGGTCTGGATATTTCTTTTCGGGATGTGCATTTTTCCTATGAGAAGGACCGTGAGATCCTTGGTGGGATCGATCTTCAGGTTCCTGCGGGAAGCTTTGTTTCCCTGGTTGGAGAGTCCGGCTGTGGTAAGAGTACCATTGCGGGAATCCTTTCCGGAAAGAACCGGGAGTTTTTCGGTGATATCCGTATCGGAGGAGTTGCCCTCGGGGACGTTCGCGAAGATGACCTGATGGAACATGTGGTTCTGGTGCGCCACAACAGTTATCTCTTTAAGGGAACAGTTCGTGAAAATCTTCAGATGGCAAAAACGGATGTCACGGATCAGGAAATGCGTGAGGTCCTTAAGAAGGTCAATCTCCTTGGATTTCTGGATACCCAGAACGGGCTGGATACGGTCCTTCTGGAAAAGGCGGGAAATCTTTCAGGGGGTCAGTGCCAGAGGCTTGTGATCGCCAGGGCACTTCTTGCGGATGCCCCTGTGTACATTATGGATGAAGCCACCTCCAACATTGATGTGGAAAGTGAAGAGCTGATCATGGATGTTATTCATGAGATGGCAAAAACCAGGACTGTACTTCTGATCTCCCACAGACTTGCCAATGTGGTACAGTCCGATCAGATCTACTTCCTGAAGAACGGTGAGATCAGAGAATGCGGAAAGCATGAGGAACTGATGGCCCTGGGTGGCGATTATTGTCATCTGTATGAGAGCCAGAGTGCGCTGGAAAATTATGGGAAGGAGGGAAATGTGTGATGAGTGACAATAACGCACGTGAAATGGCTGAAACTCAGAAAAATATATACAGGCAGAAGACAGATATGGCCATGGCGGGAACAGATACAGCGAAAAAGCGAAGAAGTGCCATTGCTATCATGAGAAGTCTTATTGGTCTGGTGAAACCACTTCTACATATTATGGTGGCGGCTATTCTTTTGGGAACTGTGGGATACCTATGTGCCATTTTCCTGACCATCCTGGCAGGGCAGGTGATCCTCCATGGCCTGGTAGGAAGTGCAGCAGGTGCCGGGATTTCTGGTATTCCGGAGGTTGTTATAAAGAGTACCTGGCTTGCCGGAACTTCTGTGAAAGGGATCATTGCCGTTATGATCCTGATTGCGGTGCTCCGTGGTGTCCTTCATTATGTGGAGCAGTATTGTAACCATTTTATCGCGTTTAAACTTCTGGCGATCATCCGCCATAAGGTATTTGCGGTTTTGCGTAAGCTCTGCCCTGCGAAGCTGGAAGGTCGTGACAAAGGGAACCTGATCTCCATTATCACCACGGATATTGAACTTCTGGAAGTTTTTTATGCGCATACCATTTCCCCCATTGCTATTGCAACACTGACTTCTGTGATCATGGTAGTTTTTATCGGAAGATATCATGTGCTTGCCGGAGTTCTGGCTCTGGCCGCCTATCTGATCGTAGGTGTGGTGATTCCCCTGTGGAATGGAAAGCATGGAAGTCAGAAGGGTATGGAATTCCGTACGGAGTTTGGTGAGCTGAACAGTTTTGTGCTGGATTCTCTCCGCGGCCTTGATGAAACCATCCAGTACAATCAGGGTGAAAAGAGAAAAGGCCAGATGTCTGACCGTTCCCGGAAACTTGCAGGAATGCAGGAAGACTTAAGCCGTATGGAAGGATTTCAGAGATCATTTACGAATCTGATGATCCTGCTTGCGTCCTTTGGAATGCTGGCGCTGATGATTCATCTTTATGGAAAAGGCGAGATCGGTTTTGACGGAATCCTGACCTGTACCATTGCCATGATGGGATCTTTTGGCCCGGTTGTGGCACTGTCCAGTCTTTCCAATAACCTGAATCAGACTCTGGCAAGTGGTGAGCGTGTGCTTTCGCTCCTGGAGGAGAAACCACTGGTGGAGGAGATTCCGGATGGAATCGAGTTTCACGCAGTTGGAAGGTTTAATGATGTGGAGAAACAAGATGAATCCGGTGATGGATTTACAGGTGCAGAAGCCTCTCATGTGACATTCGCATATGAAGATGAAACCATCCTGGACGACTACTCCCTGAAACTTGCACCGGGTAAGATCACCGGTATCCATGGAGCCAGCGGTTCCGGAAAATCCACACTTTTAAAGCTTCTGATGCGTTTTTGGGATGTAAGTGCAGGCAGCATTTTCGTAGATAGCAGAAATGTAAAAGAGATCCCGACACGCAGGCTGCGGGATCTGGAAAGCTATGTGACACAGGAAACCCACCTGTTCCACGATTCCATCGCAAACAATATCGCCATCGCAAAACCAGGCGCAACCCGTGAGGAAATCATGGAGGCCGCAAAAAAAGCTTCCATCCATGACTTCATCATGACCCTTCCAAAAGGATATGACACAGAAGTCGGAGAACTGGGAGACACACTCTCCGGCGGCGAAAAGCAGAGAATCGGTATTGCAAGAGCCTTCCTCCACGACAGCCCACTCCTTCTTCTGGACGAGCCGACATCCAATCTGGATTCCCTGAACGAAGGCATCATCCTGAAGTCCCTGAAAGAAGATAATGCCAACCGTACCGTCGTGCTGGTGTCACACAGAACTTCTACAATGAACGTTGCAGATGTGGTGTATGAGATGGAGAATGGGAGAGTGTCATGATATAGATGCTCTTGTGAGAGCAAAATATATTGCGATTTCCGATACACATTTGCTATAATAGCTCCAGGAGACTATTGTGTTAAGTCCGATCTGAAAAGGAGCGCATATGACCTTATATCATGGAAGTAAAGATATAGTAGAGTATCCGGAAATCAGAAAAGCCCGATTTAACAAAGATTTCTATTTTGGCTTCTATTGTACTAACATCGAAAAACAGGCAGAACGGTGGGCAACAAGGTACGGAGAAAAGGGATACATCAATAGGTACGAGTATACAGAAAATACAGAATTAAAAATTCTTAAATTTGAGAAAATGACAGAAGAATGGCTGGACTTTATTATTTCCTGTCGAAGTGGACAAGCACATCAGTATGATATTGTGGAAGGACCAATGGCAGATGATACGATCTACAATTATCTGCAAAACTATCTGGATGGTAAGATCTCAAGAGCTGCTTTCTGGGAACTGGTAAAATTTAAATACCCCACACATCAGATCAGTTTTCATACAATTTCGGCATTGGATACTTTGAAATTTGCAGGAAGTGAGGTCATATATGGCGAAAAAAAATAATAACAATTTATTTTTTACCTGTAGCCTGATTGAGTATATAGGACGAAACAGAAAACAACATCGGCGGGAAATCACAGATTATCTTGGCAGGGAAAACATAAAGAGAATATACGATTATGCGGATGTATTTCACTGTGAGCCAATACAAAAAGTTGCAGCAGAGTTTATGGAACAATGCAATATTCCGGAAGGGGAATTTGACAATGTATCCATGTGCAGATATACGGTTCCGGATTACTGGGATATTGGAGAAGTATATGAGCGATTAATAGAAGACATATATGATGATGCGGAAATCGAAAAAGGAATATGGGATATTTATCATTCCTGGATTGATGCACATATTTCGGACTATAATACAGATTTTTATTATCAGCCGAGAGATTATATAGCAGCATGCTATAAAGCGGGAGAAATCCTGTAAAAGATAAACAGAAATTCAAATCGCAATTAATACTTGCATTTAACAGACATTGGTGTTACAATGAACGAAACTAAGAACTTGTTGGCATAGGAGTGGGCGAGAGCCCGCTCCTATTTGCTGAGAAGGAATTTGTTCAGAAACAGGCAGAAATAGGAAAGGCAGGTGGGAAGCATGAGCAGACGGGAAGAATATGAACAGAAGACAGAGGCGATCCTTACACCGATCGTGGAGTCCAGGGGCTTTGAGCTGGTAGACGTGGAGTATGTCAAGGAAGCCGGAACCTGGTATCTCAGAGGCTATATCGACAAGCCGGGCGGAATCACAGTCAATGACTGCGAGGACGTAAGCCGTGCGTTCAGCGATATACTGGATGAGCAGGATTTCATCGAGGACAGCTACATTATGGAGATCAGTTCTCCGGGACTTGACCGGCCTCTTAAAAAAGAAAAAGACTTTAAGAGAAGCCTTGGCAAGCTGGTGGAGATCCGTACCTACCGGCCCATCGAGAAACAGAAAGAATTCTGCGGTATTTTAAATGCATATGATAGTAACAGTGTGACAATCGATGAAGACGGCACAGAACGTACCTTTGATAAAAAAGATATTGCCCTGATTCGTCTCGCAATCGAATTCTAAAAGAGAATCGAATCTGTAAAATTCAGGAGGAAAAAAGAAAAATGAGCAGAGATTTAAGAGATGCGCTGGACGTTCTCGAAAAAGAGAAAAATATCAGTAAGGATACACTGCTGGAGGCAATTGAGCAGTCACTGATCCAGGCATGTAAGAACCATTTCGGAAAGGCAGATAACGTTCACGTTATGATCGATCCGGAGACCTGTGACTTCAGTGTTTACGCTGACAGAACTGTTGTAGAGCATGTGGAGGATCCGGCGCTGGAGATTTCTCTGGTGGATGCACAGAAAACAAACACGAACGCAGAGATCGGTGATGTTATGAAGGTTGAGATCCAGTCCAAGGAATTCGGACGTATCGCAACCCAGAATGCAAAGAATGTCATTCTTCAGAAAATCCGTGAGGAAGAGCGTAAAGTTCTTTACGATCAGTACTACGGAATCGAAAAAGAAGTGGTAACCGGTATTGTTCAGAGAGTAATGGGCAAAAATGTCAGCATCAACCTTGGTAAAGCAGACGCAGTCCTTACAGAGAACGAACAGGTAAAGGGTGAGACCTTCCAGCCAACCGAGCGAGTAAAAGTTTACATTCTTGAAGTTAAGGATACACCGAAGGGACCGCGTATCCTGGTTTCCAGAACACATCCCGGTCTTGTAAAGAGACTCTTCGAGTCCGAGGTTGCAGAGGTAAGAGACGGTACCGTTGAGATCAAGAGCATTGCCCGTGAGGCAGGCTCCCGTACCAAGATCGCTGTATGGAGCAACGATCCGGATGTAGATGCTGTGGGAGCATGCGTTGGTATGAACGGCGCACGTGTAGGTGCAGTTGTTAACGAGCTTCACGGTGAGAAGATCGATATCATCAACTGGGATGAGAACCCGGCGATCCTTATCGAGAATGCATTAAGCCCTGCAAAGGTTATCGCAGTTATGGCTGACCCGGATGAGAAGACCGCACTGGTCGTAGTTCCGGATTACCAGCTTTCCCTTGCTATCGGTAAGGAAGGACAGAACGCACGTCTTGCTGCAAGACTTACAGGCTTCAAGATCGACATCAAGAGCGAGACACAGGCAAGAGAGTCCGGTGACTTCTACGATGATTACGATGAGGAACACGAGGAAGCAGAAGAAGAAATGACAGAAGAGGCTGTTTCCGAAGAGATTGAAGAAGCAGAGGAAGATACAGAAGAGACAGAAACAGAAGCTGAAGAAACAGCAGATGGAGATGCCGAAGAATAATGAAAACGAGAACCAAGATTCCCATGCGTCAGTGTACCGGCTGCAGGGAAATGAAAAGCAAAAAGGAAATGATACGAGTTCTCAGGACAGCAGAGAATGAGATCATCCTGGACGCTACAGGTAAGAAAAACGGACGCGGCGCATACCTTTGTTTCTCAGAGGAATGCCTGGAAAAGGCTATCAAAAACCATGGCCTGGAGCGTTCCTTGAAAATGGCAGTTCCGGATGAAGTGTATCAGAACCTCAAAAAGGAGTTTGGATCAATTGAAAAACAATAAGGTTTTATCACTCATCGGACTTGCGACAAAAGCAGGAAAAACAGTGAGCGGAGAATTTTCCACAGAGAAATCCGTAAAAACAGGAAAAGGTTTCCTGGCACTGGTGGCAGATGATGCCTCCGAAAACACAAAAAAGAAATTTCGGAATATGTGTACCTATTATGAAGTTCCGTTATATTTCCTTTCAGACAAAGAGAGCCTGGGCAGAGCAATGGGCAAAGAATTCCGTGCCAGCCTTGCCGTGCAGGACGAAAATTTTGCAAAGGCGATCATGAAGGCGCTGGAAAAAGAATCCGGCAGATAACCTGCATGATACAGGCGTCTGTAAGGAGGTTTGACGATAGAAATGATAAAAGATAAATTCAACAGATCGGGAAAGGAGCAATATAGACAATTGGATACTCCAAAAACAGAAGAAAAGACAACAACGGTGAATACAGAGGGTAACAAATCTGAAGCACCGAAAAAGAAAAAAAATATCATCCGTGTATTTCATGCACAGAATGCCAGCGATGGCGGTAAAGGAAGAAGAAAACCGGCAGCAGGCGAGAGAAAGGGACCGGCACGTCCACAGAACGGCGGTCAGAGAAGCGCAGGAGCAAACACAAGAAACGGTGAGTCCGGTGAGCAGAGAAACGGTCAGAGTGGCCAGAATCGTACTCAGGGCGGAAGACCGCAGGGCAACCGTCCGGAAGGAAGAAGAGACGGAAATCGTGACGGAAGAACCTTCGAGGGAAGAAGAGACGGAGGAAATCGTTTTGGCGGAAACCGTTCCCAGAATGGCGAGGGACGTCCGGCAAGACAGGGCGAGGGAAACAGAGGCCCACGCCAGAATGACGGAAGAGGCGGAAGTCGTTTCAGCGGTGGAGCAAACCGTGGCCAGGGCGGAAGCTTTGAAGGAAGAAGAGACGGCGGAAACCGTTTCGGCGGCGGAGTAAACCGTGGCCAGGGAGGCCAGGGCGGACGTTCCGAAGGCGGAAGAGGCGGAGATAACCGTTTCGGCGGAGCAAACCGTGGTGGCCAGGGCGGCGGACAGCGTCCGGGACAGAGAAGAAGCGGGGGCTCTTCAGATGCTGTATTCACCCCGGAGCTGACCAAGACATCCAAGGACAGCAAGCGTGAGCGTGACAGAGAGAATAAGAACAAGAAGAAAGAATTCGAGAAAGGTACCCAGGGCGGACGCAGACCAAATCAGGGCGGACGCAGACCGAATTCCAGAATTCCGAAAGCACTTCAGAAACCGAATCCACAGCCGAAGCAGGAAGAGAAGAAACCGGAGATCAAGGAGATCACCATTCCGGAGAAGCTTACTATCCGTGAGCTTGCGGACGCGATGAAGATGCAGCCGTCAGTGATCGTTAAGAAGCTTTTCATGGAAGGGGTCATGGTAACCGTAAACCAGGAGATCGACTTTGAAAAGGCAGAGGAGATCGCACTTGGCTTTGATATCATTGCTGAGAAGGAAGAAAAGGTGGATGTGATCGCAGAGCTCCTCAAAGAGGACGAAGAGGACGAGGATGACATGGTTCCGAGACCTCCGGTAGTCTGTGTTATGGGTCACGTTGACCATGGTAAAACATCTCTTCTGGATGCTATCCGTAATACAAACGTAACCAGAGGCGAGGCCGGCGGAATCACACAGCACATCGGTGCTTACGTGGTAAATATCAAGGGCCAGAAGATCACATTCCTGGATACACCGGGACATGAGGCGTTCACAGCTATGCGTATGCGTGGTGCCAACGCTACAGATATCGCAGTTCTGGTCGTTGCCGCAGACGATGGTGTAATGCCGCAGACAGTAGAGGCAATCAGTCATGCAAAGGCAGCAGGTGTTGAGATCATCGTTGCCATCAATAAGATCGATAAACCAAGTGCAAATGTTGAGCGTGTAAAACAGGAACTTTCCGAGTATGAACTGATTCCTGAGGACTGGGGCGGAAGCACCATCTTTGTTCCGGTATCCGCACATACAGGAGAAGGAATTGAGAACCTTCTTGAGATGATCCTTCTTACTGCTGAGGTTTCCGAGCTCAAAGCCAATCCGAACCGTGAGGCAAGAGGTCTTGTTATTGAGGCTCAGCTTGATAAGGGTAAAGGACCGGTTGCTACTATTCTTGTTCAGAAGGGTACTCTTCATGTGGGAGATTTTATTGCTGCAGGTGCATGCAACGGTAAGGTACGTGCAATGATGGATGATAAGGGACGTCGTGTAAAAGAGGCAGGTCCGTCTACTCCGGTTGAGATCCTCGGACTTGGCGATGTTCCCAATGCAGGTGAGATCTTGATGTCCTTCGAGAGCGATAAAGAAGCCAAGAACTTTGCAGGCGCATTCGTTACAGAGAACAAGAGCCGTCTTCTCGAGGAGACCAAAGGCAAGCTTTCTCTGGATAACCTGTTTGACCAGATCCAGGCCAGCGATCTTAAGGAGCTTCCGATCATCGTCAAGGCCGATGTACAGGGATCTGTTGAGGCTGTAAAACAGAGTCTTACCAAGCTTTCCAACGAGGAAGTTATCGTTAAGGTGATCCATGGTGGCGTAGGTGCCATCAATGAGTCTGATGTTAGCCTTGCTGCAACATCCAATGCTATCATCATTGGCTTTAACGTACGTCCTGATACCACAGCAAAACAGCTTGCTGAGCAGGAGGGTGTTGACCTTCGACTTTATAAAGTCATTTATCAGGCAATCGAGGATGTAGAGGCAGCCATGAAGGGTATGCTGGATCCTGTATTCGAGGAGAAGGTTATCGGTCACGCAGAGGTTCGTCAGCTGTTCAAGGCATCCGGTGTCGGAACCATCGCAGGAAGCTATGTGCTGGATGGTACATTCCAGCGTAACTGTAAGGTTCGTATCACACGAGGTGAGGACCAGATCTTCGAGGGTGAGCTTGCATCCCTGAAGAGATTTAAGGATGATGTCAAGGAAGTTCGTGCCGGCTATGAGTGCGGCCTTGTATTTAATGACTTTAATGATGTCAAAGAAGAAGATAAAGTCGAAGCATATATCATGGTAGAGGTACCAAGATAGGAGTGATTCGTAATGAGAAAAAACAGCATTAAAAATACACGTGTGAATGGTGCAGTTCAAAAAGAACTCAGCACCATCATACACAGCGAGATCAAGGATCCCAGAATTCATCCGATGACCTCTGTGACAGCTGTTGAGGTGGCACCGGATCTTAAGACCTGCAAAGCCTACATCAGTGTGCTGGGCGAGAAACAGGCCAAGGATTCCACCCTCCGGGGCTTGAAGAATGCAGAGGGCTATGTTCGGAGAGAACTGGCCAGAAGACTGAATCTCCGCAATACACCGGAGATCCGTTTTGTTCTGGATGAGTCTATTGAATATGGTGTAAATATGTCAAAGAAGATCAATGACGTAATGAGTGGGATGGAAACAGAGGAATAGGTGGAAAAAATGAAAAACATTTCAGAAATACTGGAAAATGTAAAAACCGTTGGCATTGGCGGTCACATCCGTCCGGATGGGGACTGCATTGGTTCCTGTATGGCTCTGTATCTCTATATCCGGAAATATTTTCCTGATATAGAAGCAGATGTTTATCTGGAAGACCGAAAACCTGTATTTGATTACATTGACAGAATGGATGAGGTTAAGACAGAAGCAGAAGAAGATAAGGTGTATGATCTTTTTATCACCTGTGATGTCAGCGCACTGGACAGACTTGCAGTTGCCCGGAAATATTTTGATGCAGCAAAAAAGACAGCCTGCATTGACCATCATGTGAGCAATAACGGATTTGCGGATGTCAATCATGTAAGAGGCGAAATCAGCTCTGCCAGTGAAGTTCTTTACGGACTTCTGGATTCAGACAAGATCGATCGTTCCATTGCGGTTCCTATTTATACGGGAATGGCACATGATACCGGCGTGTTCCAGTATTCTTCCACAACACCGGAAACCATGAGGATCGCCGGAGAACTGATGAAAACAGGATTTGATTTCAGCAGGATCATCGATGAGTCCTTTTACCAGAAAACATATCTTCAGAATCAGGTCATGGGACGTGTCCTGGCAGAGAGTATTCTCCTTCAGGGCGGTAAGTGTGTGGTCGGATATCTGAAAAAACGGGAGATGGATTTCTACAGTGTGGAAGGAAAGGATCTGGAGGGAATCGTGAGCCAGCTCCGTCTGACTGCTGGTGTGGAGGTTGCGATCTTTATCTATGAGATGCAGACGCAACTCTTTAAAGTATCTCTCCGTTCCAATGGTAAGGTGGATGTAAGCAAGATTGCCGTATTTTTCGGAGGCGGCGGACATGTGCGTGCGGCCGGCTGTGATATGCAGGGCTCCATGTACGATGTGATCAACAACCTTACCGCTGAAATTGAAAAACAGCTTGCAGAGGAGTAAAGATAAGATCATGGACGGAATACTTGTGATCCGAAAGGAAAAAGGTTATACCTCTCATGATGTTGTTGCAAAGCTGCGTGGGATTCTCCACATGAAAAAGATCGGCCATACCGGGACTCTGGATCCGGCAGCAGAGGGAGTACTTCCTGTTGCACTGGGCAAGGGGACCCGGCTGGTGGAACTTCTTACAGAAAAAGAAAAAACATATGAGGCGGTTTTAAGGCTGGGAGTTTCCACAGATACCCAGGACATGACCGGAGCTGTTCTTTCTGAGAAACCTGTGACCGTCACGGAAGAGGAAGTCCGTGAGGCAGTGGGATCCTTTGTGGGAGAACAGCAGCAGGTCCCTCCTATGTATTCGGCCCTGAAGGTAAACGGAAAGAAGCTTTACGAACTGGCCAGAGAAGGAAAAACCATAGAGCGTAAGCCGCGCCCTGTGGTTTTTTATGAGATAAGGATACTGGATATGGAGCTTCCGCTGGTACGCATAAGCGTTACCTGCAGCAAGGGCACCTATATCCGTACACTTTGCAATGACATCGGAGAAAAATTAGGCTGCGGCGGAGCCATGGAAGAGCTGCTTCGGACCAGGTCCGGAAATTTCACTCTGGAAGAGAGCATGACACTTTCCCAGGTGGAGGAGGCGGTTGCCGATGGGACCATCGGGGAAAAGCTTGTTTCCATCGAGGATGTACTTTCCAAGTATCCGGTCCTTACCTGTACACCGGAGGGAGACAGACTTCTCAATAACGGAAACCCGCTTCCGGAAGAACTGGTACAGGGAGGCAGCAGGGAAGAAAAAGTCCGGATGTATAAAAGCAGCGGAAATTTCACAGGAATATACGGCTGGGATGAAAGAAAACAGAAATACGTACCCATCCGCATGTTTTTTGTATGACACTTTATAAAAACTTGCAGGAGCAGCAGAAGATATGGAATACTTGAAGATCGACGGAGAATTTCCGCGCCTTTCAAAGAGTGCGGTGACACTTGGAAAATTTGATGGCATACACCGTGGACACCAGAAACTGGTGGAGAAGATCCTGGAACAGAAAGAAAAAGGTCTGCAGACAGTCCTTTTTTCTCTTGGCATCGGCAGTCAGATGATCTTTACAAAAGAGGAACGATGTCAGCTTCTTGAGAAAGCAGGCGTGGATGTGCTGATCGAATGTCCGCTGGATAACCGGATCCGTCATATGAAGGCGGAAACCTTTATTAAAGAGATCCTGGTGGGAGATCTTCAGGCGGAGCATGTTGCAGTGGGAGAAGATTTCAGGTTCGGGTATGAACGCAAGGGAACACCACAGCTTCTGGAGACTATGGGAAGGAAGCTTGGCTTTACTGTGGATGTTGTTCCGAAAGAAATGGAAGGCCGCAGAAAGATCAGCAGTACATTTATCCGTGAGGAACTGAAAAAGGGAAATATGGAAAAGGTTAATGATCTGCTGGGAATCCCCTTTTTTGTGGACGGTGTGATCGAACATGGAAGAGGAATGGGACATAAGGTCCTTCTTCCCACTACTAATATCGTTCCTGCAAAAGAAAAGCTGATGCCGCCAAATGGCGTTTATGATACAGTGTCCCATTTTAAGGACAGAACCCTTTGCGGGATCACAAACGTAGGATATAAGCCAACCATCGGAGAGAAATTCCTGGGTGTTGAGACCTATCTTTTTGATTGTGATGAGGATCTGTACGGAGAGCCCTGCAGAGTGGAATTTTTTCATTATTCCAGACCGGAGAAGCGCTTTTCGTCCATAGAAGCACTAAAGCAGCAGCTCCTGAAGGATGCAGAAAAGGGAAAGGCTTATTTCCGCAGCCTCGAAAAATAAAAACTTTCGGGAAAAACTTTTCGAAAAAACAGTTTACAGGTCAGAAACCGTGTGCTATACTGTTCGAGGTGAAAAAAGCCAGTATTCAGAAGCCGGAGACTCCGACCACTTCTTAATACCCGGCGTTTAATTAAAATTTCAAGGAGGAAACAACAATGATTTCTAAAGAGAAGAAAACAGCAATCATGAAAGAGTATGCAAGAACAGAGGGTGACACAGGTTCACCGGAGGTTCAGGTTGCAGTTCTTACAGCAAGAATCCAGGAGCTTACAGAGCATCTTAAAACACACCACAAAGATCATCATTCCAGAAGAGGTCTTCTGAAAATGGTAGGTCAGAGACGTGGCCTTCTTGCTTATCTTAAGAAAACAGACATCGAAAGATACCGTGCACTGATTGAGAAATTAGGTTTAAGAAAATAATTGCTACGGGAGGGGCGGATGATTCCATCCGCCCCATTTTAACATGTGTGATAAACACAGACGGAATTACCGCAGGAGTGATTTCCGAGACTACTGAAAAGCCCATTTCCGGTCGAGATCTTTTTTTCAAAGGAAGTGGTCTTTTCAGTTGTTTCGGGCTCCTGTCAGATATTAATATAATAAGAAAAGGAGAACGAATATGTACAAAAGTTATTCCATGGAACTTGCAGGAAGAACACTGACTGTAGATATCGGACGTGTAGCGAAACAGGCCAATGGTGCTGCTCTTATGCACTACGGTGATACTACAGTCCTTGCTACTGCTACCGCATCCAAAGAGCCGAGAGAAGGAATCGATTTCTTTCCGTTAAGTGTTGAGTATGAGGAGAAGATGTATGCAGTAGGAAAGATCCCGGGAGGCTTCAACAAGAGAGAGGGTAAGGCAAGCGAGCATGCGATCCTTACATCCCGTGTTATCGACCGTCCGATGCGTCCGCTGTTTCCAAAGGATTACAGAAATGACGTAACTCTGGTAGATATGGTTATGTCTGTTGATCCGGAATGCAATCCGGAGATCCCGGCTATGCTTGGTTCTTCCATTGCAACCTGTATTTCTGATATCCCATTTGACGGTCCATGCGCAACCACACAGGTTGGTATGATCGACGGCGAGTTTATCATCAACCCAACACTTGCACAGAAGGCAGTTTCTGATCTTCAGCTTACTGTTGCTTCTACAAGAGAGAAGGTTATCATGATCGAGGCCGGAGCTAATGAGATCCCGGAAGATAAGATGATCGAGGCTATCTACAAGGCCCATGAAGTGAACCAGGAGATCATCAGATTCATTGACCAGATCGTAGCAGAGTGCGGAAAAGAGAAACATTCCTACGAGTCCTGTGCAGTACCTCAGGAGCTTTTTGATGAGATCAAGAAGATCGTTCCTCCGGAAGAGATGGAGGTGGCTGTATTCTCTGATGACAAGCAGACACGTGAGAATAACATCAGCGAGATCACTGATAAGCTGAAAGAAGCTTTTGCAGACAATGAGGAATGGCTTGCCGTTCTCGGTGAGGCTGTATATCAGTACCAGAAGAAGACTGTCCGTAAGATGATCCTCAAAGATCATAAACGTCCGGATGGACGTGAGATCAGACAGATCCGTCCGCTGGCTGCAGAGACAGATATCATCCCGAGAGTTCATGGTTCTGCCATGTTCACAAGAGGACAGACTCAGATCTGTACCGTTACCACACTTGCTCCTCTTACAGAGGCACAGCGTCTTGACGGACTGGATGAGTTTGAGACATCCAAGAGATATATGCACCACTACAATTTCCCGTCCTACTCTGTAGGTGAGACCAAGCCTTCCAGAGGACCGGGACGTCGTGAGATCGGTCACGGAGCACTTGCTGAGAGAGCACTGGTACCGGTACTTCCTACAGAGGAAGAATTCCCATATGCGATCCGTACCGTATCTGAGACATTTGAGTCCAACGGCTCCACATCCCAGGCAAGTATCTGTGCATCTACCATGTCACTGATGGCTGCCGGTGTACCGATCAGAAAACCGGTTGCAGGTATTTCCTGCGGACTTGTTACAGGTGAAACAGACGATGATTACATCGTTCTTACAGATATCCAGGGCCTTGAGGACTTCTTCGGAGATATGGACTTCAAGGTAGCCGGAACACATGACGGAATCACAGCGATCCAGATGGATATCAAGATCCATGGTCTTACAAGACCGATCGTTGAGGAAGCGATCCGCAGAACAAAAGAGGCAAGAGAATATATCCTGACAGAAGTTATGGAGAAATGTATCGACAAGCCTCGTACAACTGTTGGTGAGTTTGCTCCGAAGATCATCCAGATCCAAATCGACCCGCAGAAGATCGGTGATGTAGTTGGACAGAGAGGAAAGACTATCAATACGATCATCGAGCGTACAGGTGTGAAGATCGACATCACAGATGACGGCGCAGTTTCCATTTGCGGAACAGACCAGAAGGGTATGGATGAAGCAAAACGTATGATCGAGATCATCACTACCGAGTTTGAGGCAGGACAGATCTTTACAGGACGCGTAGTCAGCATCAAAGAGTTTGGCGCATTCCTTGAGTTTGCACCAGGCAAGGAGGGAATGGTACACATTTCCAAGATCTCCAAACAGAGGATCAACCGTGTTGAGGATGTTCTTACACTTGGCGACAAAGTTAAGGTTATCTGCCTTGGCAAGGACAAGATGGGAAGAATCAGCTTCAGCATGAAGGATGTACCGGAAGAAGCATAAATGATGAGATACCACAATATTACCAAGGACGATATGTTAAACGGAGACGGACTTCGTGTAGTGCTCTGGGTAGCCGGCTGTTCACACGGCTGCCGGGAGTGTCAGAATCCCATTACCTGGGATCCGAATGGAGGTCTGCCCTTTACGGACAGCGAGCGAGCTGAGATATTTGCAGAGCTGGACAAGGATTATATCAGCGGGATCACTTTCTCAGGAGGCGATCCTCTGCATCCTTCCAATATCGCTGAGGTAACAGCTCTTGCACGAGAGATCAGAGAGAAGTATCCGGATAAGACGATCTGGCTGTATACGGGTTCTCTCTGGGAAGAAATCCAGCAGTATGAGATCATCCATTATCTGGATGTATGCGTGGACGGGGAATTTCAGGTGGATAAGAAAGAAGTTCTTCTGAAATGGAAAGGCTCCTCAAATCAGAGGGTGATCGATGTACAGGCGTCACTTCGTGAGAACCGTGTGGTTCTGTATGCGGAGTGATCAGAGGTTTTTTCTGAAATTACCTATTGGGAGTGGAACGAAAAATGAAAAGAATTGCGAAATTTCACAAGGTAAGTTTTGAACAGTTTGCAAAGGACTGGAAAGATACCTTTGAACAGTATTCAGAAGAGGAAATCCGAAATATCTACGACAGTCTGAAGCTTCCGAAGAGAGCTACGACCGGAAGTGCAGGATATGATTTTTATGCACCTGTGGATGTGACCATGAAGCCAGGTGAGATCGTAAAGATACCGACCGGTATCCGTGTAGAGATGGAAGAGGGCTGGGTCCTGAAATGTTATCCGAGAAGCGGACTGGGATTTAAATTCCGGCTGCAGTTGAATAACACAGTGGGAATCATTGACAGCGATTATTTCTTTTCTGACAACGAAGGCCATATTTTTTCCAAACTGACCAACGATACAAGAGAAGATAAAACTATCCAGATCCCGGCAGGAACCGGTTTCATGCAGGGAATCTTTGTAGAATACGGAATCACCGTGGATGACGATGCGGACGCAGTAAGAAACGGTGGCTTCGGAAGTACCACAAAATAAAACGAAAGCCCGGAAGGTGGAGGTGTGATGACTACACACATCCGATTTCCGGGCTTGTTTTGTGTAATTACTATCTCTGGTAAATGCCTTGTTTAGCTGAGAAGTGTGTCGGCTTCCTCGTCTGCACGTGCTTTTTCAACGACTGCGTTAAAGGCATTTGCGGCAGCGTCGTACTCTTCATCATCTTCAATGTTTGCCAGCATCGGATCGCCGTCTGCTGTGCGGGAGAAGCTGTAGAGATAAACCTCGCCGGTCTCATTCTGGCCATTTTCATCCAGTGGGAGAAGTGCGATATATTCTTTGTTCTCTACAGGGAAAATAGTAAGGATGGCACATTCTACCTCAGTATCATCATCCATAGTCAGGGTGATGGTATGATGTGCCTCATCTACCTTGCTTTCGCAGTTAGCTGTGCAGGAAGCGCAGTCACTTGGTGCACATCCGCTTTTGTTAAATTCATCACTCATAAAAGAAATCCTCCGTTCTGCTGCTGCCTGTAAATAAGAGTGCAGCTCTGCATGATATAGAGAACATTTTAACATATATGACGTAGAACAGCAACAAAATAGTTATTGTTCACTTGTAGTATTCCGCAAAGCGTGTTACTGAGAACAGAGTGAACAGTAATACAAAATATTTGAGAGCCTGAGAAAACTTTCAAAATATTTTTGCTTAATCCGACAATGTGAGATATAATAAAAATATGACGAAAAAATGAGGAGAAAATATAAAAATATGAAATTTATTTCCTGGAATGTAAATGGGATCCGGGCCTGTATCACCAAGGGCTTTGAGGAACGCTTTCATGAGCTGGATGCGGATATTTTCTGCCTGCAGGAGACGAAATGCCAGCAGGGACAGGTGAAACTGGAACTTCCCGGATATCATCAGTACTGGAACTACGCAAACCGCAGAGGCTATTCAGGTACAGCCATTTTTACAAAGAGGGAGCCATTGTCTGCAGTTTACGGGATTGGGATAGAGGAACATGATAAAGAAGGACGTGTCATCACGCTGGAATTCGAAGAGTATTATTTTGTGACTGTATATACTCCCAACTCCCAGAGCGAGCTCCGCCGTCTGGAATACCGTATGAAATGGGAAGAGGATTTCCTGGCTTATCTCCTGAAACTGCAGGAGAAGAAACCGGTGATCTGCTGTGGCGACCTTAATGTGGCACATCAGGAGATCGATCTCAAGAATCCGAAGACCAACCGCAAAAATGCAGGCTTTACTGATGAAGAGAGAGCCTGCTTTACCAGAGCTCTCGAGAGCGGCTTTATTGATACATTCCGATATTTTTATCCGGATAAAGAGGGTGTTTACTCCTGGTGGTCCTATCGCTTCCGTGCACGAGAGAAGAATGCCGGCTGGCGTATTGACTATTTCCTTGTTTCCCCTTCCCTGAAAGAAAAGCTTCAGGATGCGAAGATCCACGGAGAGATCATGGGATCCGATCATTGCCCGGTTGAGCTGGATATTGATCTGTGACGGATTCGGCGAAAAGGATTTCTATGGATTTGAATAATAAAAAGGGAAAAGGAGGAGTTGCTTTGGCAAGCCGCAGATTAGGTCGAGTGGAGAAAGGTCAGCCGCTGATACTTGGAGCCAACAAAATGGAGGGCGGTTATAATTTTGCAGTGGAGGCATCGGAAGATTCCGAAGTGTCCCTGCTTTTATATAAAAAAAGAGGAGCTGCCTCACCGGTGGAGATTGTTTTTCCAAAGGATTTCCATACAGGACGAGTGTGGGCACTGAAGCTGTGCAGTGCTTCTCTGAAGGATTTTGAATATAATTATAAAATAGACGGTGAGATCGTGCAGGATCCGTATGCATACGGACTTCACGGGAGAGAGCATTTCGGAGTACCTTACGATCCGGAAAAGGATGTCCGCTGTCGCTTCCTTAATGAGAATGTTTCCGGCTGGGAAAATGAAACTGCACCGGCAGTAGAATATGAAAATATGATCCTGTACAAGCTTCATGTCCGTGGTTATACGAAGCTTGCCAGAAAGATGGTTTCCCATAAGGGGACCTTTCTTGGCCTGACAGAGATGATCCCTTACTGGAAAGAACTAGGGATCAATGCCATTGAACTGATGCCTGCCTATGAATTTTGTGAGGTTCCGATCAGTAAACCGAAGGAAAGTAGTGAACACATCAAGACTCGCCGAAAGGAAAATGTAGTGAATTACTGGGGCTATGCATCCGGCTTTTATTTCAGCCCGAAGAGTGCTTACTGCAGTACCAGAGAACCGGAGCAGGAATTTCGGTATATGATCCGGGAACTGCACAAGAACGGCATTGCCTGTATCATGGAATTCTATTTTCCAGAGGAAACAGATAGCCTGATGGCTCTTCGAGCCCTGCAGTTCTGGAGAGATTTTTACCATGTAGATGGATTTCATGTGCTGGGAGAGGGATTTAACCGGGAGATGCTTCTTCGGGACGGAATCCTTTCCGGAGCAAAACTGATCTTCCAGGGCTTTGATTTTGATCATTTTTACAGAGGAAAGCTTCCGGCCAGACGTTGCGGAGCGGAGAGCAATATGAATTTTCTCCAGGATATGCGCCGTTTCCTGAAAAGCGATGAAGGTATGGTGGAGGCTGCAGCATGGCATATCCGTCATAACAGCGAGAATCATGGAGTGATCAATTACATGGTCTGCCAGGATGGATTTACCATGAATGACCTGGTGAGCTACAATTATAAGCATAATGAGGCCAATGGCGAGGGCAATCTGGACGGAAGCAGCTATAATTATTCCTGGAACTGCGGTGTGGAAGGTCCTACCCGTAAGGTTTCCGTCCGTCAGATGAGGGAGCGCCAGATCAAAAATGCCTTTCTGATGATGCTGTTGAGTCAGGGTGTTCCCATGATCTATCACGGTGATGAATTCGGCAATTCCCAGAGTGGAAACAATAATGCCTACTGTCAGGATAATGCTACCGGATGGACAGACTGGAAGGGCTTTTCCAGAAACCAGGGACTGAGGGAATTTGTAAAGGATGCCATTGCTTTTCGTAAGGTCCATCCCGTTCTTCATATGCCGGTGGAACTGAAAGGGGTAGATTATCTGACCAAGGGGTTCCCGGATGTGTCTCTTCACGGGGAACGTGCCTGGTATCTGAGCTATGAGAATACCAGCAGGCTTCTCGGTATGATGTATTACGGAGCCTATGCAAGGGAAAAAGAGGATCTGGAGGCTGCAGAGGATGATTTTATTTACATCGGCTATAATTTCCACTGGGAAAACCGAAGCCTTGCTCTGCCCAATCTCCCGGAAGGTATGTGCTGGAAAAAAATCGCAGATACCTCTCTTCACGGAACAGGATTCTGTCTGGAGGAGGAAGAAGAATATAAAAAATCAATCGAAATAGGTCCCCGCGCCATTGTGGTATTGCTGGGCAGACAGGAGGCGGAGAAAGATGCGATCATGGCACCCGTGGCTGCACTTCAGGACCATCACGAGGCATAAGCTTCTGGTGATGAAATATTGTTTTCGTATCGGGTTATATAAGCAGGGGTTGCTTCATGACCTGTCCAAATATTCCCCGACGGAATTTCTGGTAGGCTGTAAATATTATCAGGGGACAAGAAGTCCTAATAACGCAGAACGTGAGGCAACCGGCGTATCCATGTCCTGGCTGCACCATAAGGGAAGAAACAGACACCATTTTGAACATTGGGTAGACTATTCCCTTGACGGTGAGCATGTGATCATGGGAGCCAGAATGCCCAGAAAATATGTGGCGGAAATGGTCATGGACCGGATCAGTGCATCCAGAAATTATCTGGGAGAGGAATATACCTATCATGAACCATTACAGTATTTTCTGAAAAGCAAGGAGAAGCTGTGGTTTATCCACCCACAGACAAAGAAAGAACTGGAGGGACTTCTCCGGATCCTGGATAAATACGGAGAGGATAAGACCCTATGGTATATCCGCAATGTATATCTATGTGATAACCGTGGAAAAAGAGTGAAAAGCCCCAGGAAAAAGCTTCGAAATCACAGATAGGGGTGTATTTTTGGCAGGTTGTCTGATATAATATTCAGATATCAGGAGGAAGAATGAATGGATACACCAACAATTGCGAAATACTATAGAGAGAAAGATCCCATGGAGCGTCTGAAGCTTCTGGAGCAGTCCATTGCAGCAGGAGAAGAACCGGAAGAAAACAGGATCCGCAAGGAACTCTGGGAGATCCGTTACAGCGATAAAGCTGAGACTGGTGATACCAGGGCAGACGGTTATCTCGGTCTCTGGATGACCATGGAGTTTAACCGGAATTCCGCTTCCAGATTCTTTGGTACAAGAAGTGCGAAGAAAGAGATAGGCAAGTATCTTAAGAAACTGAAATTTCAGGAACTCCAGGAAAGGGGCGGCCTTTATGAGGAGCTTCTTTACCGGGAATGCTGTCATCTGGTTCTGGTCTACATGGATCTCTGTCAGACAGATAAATCCTATAACACAATGATTTTCGGCCTGATCCACATCAAGGAGGACAGTGCGAAGGCCAAGGTCCAGAGAGACATCAGGGAAACAGCTGTGGAGCTTCCGGCTAATCTTGGAATGGAAGCTGAGCTTGGAATCATCACAAGAGCTGCCAGAGAGATCTACAGGCAGTATTATCCCAACGAAGGAAACATTTAGGAGGCCGGAGCGCTTCCGTTTCAGGCTGTCTGAATACTCAGGCAGCCTTTTGTTGCCATGCATCCGATAAAATATTCTGAGACTGTTTGAACGAAGATTCATATCGGGTGTGAATAGAAACATTCAGGAGGTTACTATTTTATGAATCCCAATCATCTGAACGCATATGAAGTCCTGAAGGAAGAAGAGCTTCAGGATATTCATTCAAAAGGATGGCTTCTGAGACACAAAAAAACAGGAGCCAGAGTGATGCTCATCGAGAATAGTGATGAGAATAAGGTTTTTAACATTGCATTCCGTACACCGCCGAAAAACAGTACAGGTGTTGCTCATATACTGGAACACAGCGTACTGTGCGGCTCCAGGGAATTTCCGCTTAAGGATCCTTTTGTGGAGCTGGTAAAAGGTTCTCTTAATACCTTCCTTAATGCCATGACCTATCCGGATAAGACCTGCTACCCGGTAGCAAGCTGCAATGACCGGGATTTCCAGAATCTGATGCATGTATATCTGGATGCAGTATTCTATCCGAATATTTACAAAAAAGAAGAGATCTTCCGTCAGGAAGGCTGGAACTACCATCTGGAGAAAAAAGAAGGCCCGCTGAAATACAACGGTGTCGTTTACAATGAAATGAAGGGTGCTTTTTCCTCACCGGATGATGTTCTGGAGCGAGAGATCATGAATTCGCTGTTCCCGGATACAACCTATGGCTGTGAGTCCGGCGGAGATCCTGTAAATATTCCGGATCTCAGCTATGAGGAATTTCTGGATTTCCACAGACAGTACTATCATCCGTCCAACAGCTTTATCTATCTCTACGGAAACATGGATATGGAGGAGAAGCTGGAATTTCTTGACAGCCATTATCTGTCTGCCTTTGATTCTCTTGCCATTGATTCCGAGATCCGGGATCAGGAAGCCTTTGCTCAGGTAAAGGACATTCAGAAGCCTTATCCGGTGTCAGAGGATGAGGGAGAAGAGGATAACACCTATCTTTCCTACAATATGGTTGTGGGTGAAGCGGCAGATATCAACCTGAGTCTTGCTTTCGAGGTTCTGGATTATGCTCTCCTGAGCGCACCGGGTGCACCACTGAAGCAGGCACTTCTGGATGCAAAGATCGGCAAAGATATTTACGGCTCCTTTGAGGATGGCATCAAGCAGACTTATTTTTCCATTGTAGCAAAAGGAGCAAACTTAAACCAGAAAGAGGAATTCATAAAGGTGATCCGTGACACTCTCACAAAGATCGCAGAGGAGGGAATTGATAAAAAGGCAGTAACAGCCGGGATCAATTACTACGAATTCCGTTTTCGCGAAGCAGATTTTTCTTCTTATCCGAAGGGACTGATGTATGGCCTGGATATTTTAAGCAGCTGGCTTTATGATGATACGAAGCCGTTCTGCGAGGTGCAGCTTCTGGAGGGCTTTGAGTTCCTTAAGAAAGCCCTGGAAGAGGGATATTTTGAGGAGCTGATCCGGAAATATCTTCTGGATAATACCCATGGTGCGATCCTTTCTCTGGTACCGGAGAAGGGCCTTGCAGCAAAGAGAGATAAGGAACTGGAAGAAAAGCTGGAGAATTACAGAAAGAGCCTTTCTGATGAAGAGCTTACCCGGATGGTAGAGCACACCAAAGCGCTGGAGGCTTATCAGGAAGCAGAGGAAGCTCCGGAAGCTCTGACCTGCATCCCTATGCTCTCCAGAGAAGACATCAAAAAAGAGATCACAGGGCTGACAAACGAGGAGCACCACGTAGCTGACAGCCTGTTTCTGTATCATGATGTGTGCACCAATGGTATCGGTTATGCAGACCTTCTTTTTGAAATCCATGACTTTGATGTTGACACAGTCCATTATCTGGGACTTCTGAAATCCGTGCTTGGTGCAGTGGATACGGAGAATTACACTTATGGCGAGCTGTTTAATGAAGTGAATGCGAGAACCGGCGGTATTGCCTATGGAATCGAGGTTTTTGATGATGCCCAGGATACCGATGCATTCCGTGCCATGTTTGCCGTAAGAGGAAAAGCGTTATATCCGGAGATGGATTTCATGTTTTCCATGATCCGGGAGGTTCTTACAACTTCGAAGCTGGATGACACCAAACGTCTCTATGAGATCATTGCCAGAGTGAGATCCAGAGCCCAGGCCAGCCTTGCAAGTGCAGGCCATTCCACAGCAGTTCTCCGTGGTGCTTCCTACGCATCTCCGATGGCGGCATTCCAGGATGAGATGGCAGGAATCGGATATTATCAGTTTATCGAAAAACTGGAAAAGGATTTTGACAGCTGCAAGGATGAGATCGTGAAAAATCTCCGTAAGGTGATGAAAGAGGTCCTTCGTCCGGAGAATTTCTGTGTAAGCTATACCGGAGAGAGAGAATCTCTGGATGTAGTAAAAACACAGGCTGCCGGGATCAAAAAAGTCCTGTTTAACGGACAGAAGCCGGAGCCTGTGAAGCAGGCCCCCTGCATAAAGAAAAACGAAGCCTTCAAGACCTCCGGCCAGGTCCAGTATGTGGCACAGAACGGAAACTTCCGCAAAAAAGGCCTGGAGTATACCGGCGCACTGGAGATCCTGAAAGTAATCTTAAGCTACGATTATCTCTGGATCAACCTTCGTGTAAAGGGTGGAGCGTATGGCTGCATGAGCGGCTTTAAGAGAAACGGGGAGAGCTTCCTGGTATCCTACCGTGATCCCCATCTTAAGAGAACCCTGGAAGTATACCAGGGCGTGCCGGATTATATCCGTGCCTTTGAGGCTGATGAGCGTGAGATGACAAAATATATCATCGGAACGATCAGCAACAAGGATGTGCCAAGAACCCCGCAGATGCAGGGAAGTATCTCAAAAACCGCATATTTCTCCAAGGTTACAGAGGATATGCTCCAGAAGGAAAGAAACCAGATCCTCGGAGCGCAGAAGGAGGATATCCAGAAACTGGCAGCTCTTGTAGAAGCAGTACTTTCCGATGATCAGATCTGCGTAGTGGGAAGTGAGACCGCAATAGAGAATGCAGAAGATGTATTCATGGAAGTGAAGCCACTGATCGGCTGCTGAGAAACAAAGCCTGCTATCCGTTAAATGGGATAGCAGGCCGTGAAAGAATTATGAGAGGATAAAGAATGGATAACAATTTTAGATCAGGCTTTGTTGCGATCATCGGAAGACCGAATGTTGGAAAATCCACGCTGATGAACCATCTTATCGGACAGAAGATCGCCATCACATCAAACAAGCCACAGACAACCAGAAACAAGATACAGACCGTGTACACCTGTGATGAGGGACAGATCGTATTTCTGGACACACCGGGTATCCACAAGGCAAAAAACAAGCTCGGGGAATACATGGTACAGGTTGCGGAGAGAACCCTGAAAGAAGTAGATGCCATTATGTGGCTGGTGGAGCCATCCACGTTCGTAGGTGCGGGAGAGCGCCACATTGCCGAGCAGCTGCAGAAGGTTGGAGTTCCTGTGATTCTCATCATCAACAAGATCGATACGGTAAAAAAAGAAGAGCTTCTTCCTGCGATCGATACCTATCGTAAGATCTGTGATTTTGCAGAGATCATTCCCTGCTCTGCCCTCCGTGGAAAAAACACACAGGATATCATTCCAAGTATTTTCAAATATCTTCCGTACGGACCGATGTTCTATGATGAGGATACAGTTACCGACCAGCCTCAGCGCCAGATCGCCGCAGAAATCATCCGTGAGAAAGCTCTGCATGCACTGGATGAGGAAATCCCTCACGGGATCGCCGTTGCCATCGACCGTATGAAGAAACGTCCGGGAAGAAGCAACATCATAGATATTGATGCGACCATCATCTGCGAGCGTAATTCCCACAAAGGCATCATCATCGGAAAACAGGGTGCCATGCTGAAAAAGATCGGAAGCAATGCCCGCTATGAGCTGGAGCGTATGCTGGAAGCAAAGGTAAACCTAAAGCTCTGGGTCAAGGTGACTAAGAACTGGAGAGACAGTGATTTCCTGATCAAGAACTTTGGATATGATAAGAAAGAAATCTGAAAATGAGTGATCTGATTACCGTACAGGGAGTGGTACTTTCTGCCATGCCGGTAGGGGATTATGACAAGCGGATCGTCCTTCTCACAAGAGAGAGGGGGAAGATCTCCGCTTTTGCCAAGGGAGCAAGACGACAGAACAGTCCGTTCATGGCAGCAGCTAACCCGTTTGTATTCGGAAGCTTTACTCTTTATGAGGGAAGGACAAGCTATAATCTGAACCAGGTCAGCGTGCAGCATCATTTTGTGGAGCTGGCTACCCGGCAGCCGGGGGTTTATTATGGATATTATTTTCTGGAGCTGGCAGATTATTTTGGCAAAGAGGGAACCGATGAGAAGGAGATGATGAATCTTCTCTATGTGACCATCAAAGCCATTTTGAATCCTCATATAGAAGATCGGCTGGTGCGCTGTATCTATGAACTGCGGACTATGGTGATCCAGGGCGTGATGCCGCAGCTGTTCCAGTGTGCGGGCTGCGGAAGAGAGCTTACGGAGGAAGAAACAGGAGAACTTTTTTTCTCCCAGGACGAGCATGGGATCCTGTGTGCAGACTGCAAAACGATGGCCATGGACAGGAAACGGATCTCAGCGGCTGCCCTGTATGCTATGCGCTACATAGCCGTGTCCCCCTTAGCAAAACTGTATACGTTTACTGTGCGGGATGATGTGCTGCGGGAACTGGAACGCCACATTTACCGGTATACGGAGCTGAATACAGACAAACGATTTAAAAGTCTGGAGATCCTGGAAATGATGAGATAGATCCCTGCCGGCTGCGGAATAACCGTAACGATTTATTTTTCAAAAGCAGGACAGGATGCAATGCATATGGAAATATCCTTGAAAAATCATGAGGATACTAGTATAATAAGACCAAAAATGTAAAAAAGGCAGCTTTTCCGGGGTTTTCCGGACGCATTTGGCGGAACAGCTGCAAGTCAAGAGGAGAGAAATCATGGAAAAGACAATGGAAAAGATCGTAGCTCTTGCAAAAGCCAGAGGATTTGTTTACCCGGGTTCCGAGATCTACGGCGGCCTGGCAAACACATGGGATTATGGAAATCTTGGTGTAGAGCTTAAAAATAACGTAAAACGTGCATGGTGGCAGAAATTCATTCAGGAGTCTCCGTACAATGTAGGTGTTGACTGTGCAATCCTTATGAACCCGCAGACATGGATCGCTTCCGGACATCTTGGCGGATTTTCTGATCCTCTTATGGACTGTAAAGAGTGCCACGAGCGTTTCCGTGCAGATAAGCTCATTGAGGACTTCTGTGCAGAGCATGACATTGCCATTGAGGGAAGTGTAGATGCATGGTCCCAGGAGAAGATGATGGAGTTCATCAAGGAACACGAGGTAGGATGTCCGAGCTGTGGTAAACACAACTTCACAGATATCCGTCAGTTCAACCTGATGTTCAAGACATTCCAGGGTGTTACCGAGGATGCCAAGAATACTGTATATTTAAGACCGGAGACTGCACAGGGTATTTTCGTAAACTTCAAGAACGTACAGAGAACATCCCGTAAAAAGATTCCGTTTGGTATCGGCCAGATCGGTAAATCCTTCCGTAACGAGATCACACCGGGTAACTTCACATTCCGTACCCGTGAGTTCGAGCAGATGGAGCTTGAGTTCTTCTGTGAGCCGGATACAGATCTTGAGTGGTTTGCATACTGGAAGAAGTTCTGCCTTGACTGGCTGAGTGCTCTCGGACTTAAGGATGATGAGGTTCGTTACCGTGACCATGATAAGGAAGAGCTGAGCTTCTACAGCAAGGCTACCACAGATGTGGAATTCCTTTTCCCATTCGGATGGGGTGAGCTCTGGGGAATCGCTGACAGAACAGATTATGACCTGACACAGCATCAGAATGTATCCGGTCAGGATCTCACATACTTTGATGATGAGAAGAAACAGAAATATATCCCATACGTTATCGAGCCGTCACTTGGAGCAGACCGTATGGTACTTGCTTTCCTCTGCAGCGCTTACGATGAGGAAGTTCTGGATGCAGAGAAGAACGATGTCCGTACAGTCCTTCATTTCCATCCGGTACTTGCACCGGTTAAGATCGGTGTGCTTCCGCTTTCCAAGAAGCTTAACGAGGGTGCTGAGAAGATCTACCAGCAGCTTTCCAAGAAGTACAACTGTGAGTACGATGACCGTGGAAACATCGGTAAACGTTACCGCAGACAGGATGAGATCGGTACTCCTTTCTGTATCACTTATGACTTCGAGTCTGAAAATGACGGTGCAGTTACAGTCCGTGACCGTGACACTATGGAGCAGGTACGTGTGAAGATCGATGAGCTTGACGCATACTTTGCTGATAAATTTACATTTTAAGTAAATATATTTTTTAATAAAAAACCTCCGGCTATTTCCTGGCCGGAGGCTTTTTTTCAACAAGTCTGTTTTTCATCCGCCAGTTTCTTGGCGAAATTCCGTATATATTTTTGAAAGCCCGGGAAAAATGCAGCTGATTGGGATATCCGACTGCATTTCCGATATCTGCGATAGACAGGGCTGTGATCTTAAGAAGTTCTGCAGCTTTGGTCATGCGATAGCTGATCAGAAATTCCTGGGGAGAACGTCCGATGGTGTCGTGGAAGATCTTGCCGAAGTAGCTTCGGTTCAGGCCGCAGCAGGCTGCGATATCCTCAATGGAAATATCATTCTGGAAATTCTGTTCAATAAAAGAGAGCGCTTCCTTGATATAAAAATCACGGATACTTCCATCCTGTTTCATGCGGACAGTTTCAGCAGAGCGCATAAAGTAATCCAGAAAAAGCCAGGTATGTCCGATAAGATGGAAGGGTGATTCCTGGGAATTATGGCTGATATAAAGCATTTCCTCCATCATTTTCTGGCGGAGATCTGCAGAGTGGCTGTGATAGACCGGATGGTCCTGACTTAAACCTGCAGTTTCCACGATCTCTTTTGCCCGGAGTCCGTCAAATTCCACCCAGGTGTACTCCCATGGAAAGTCGGTATCTGCAATGTAGGTGTTGATCTGACCGGGAAAAAGCATGAAACCCTGGCCGCTTTTTACCTGATAGGTGATGGTCTCTCCTGCGGAATTGTCTGCCATCAGAGTTCCTGTACCGGAGATCACATAATGAAAAATATAATGGTTTCGTGCGGCCGGGCCGAATGAATGTGCCGGAGTGCAGTGCTCCCAGCCGTATTGATATAGTCCGATATCAACAAAGTTTTCATTTGGAAAAACGGAGAAGAGAAGGTCATTCATATTTTTATCCTTTAGGCGCATGATTTTGTCAGGTTTCAGTAACATTATACAGTGACATGCTCCCACCACTTAAATCTTACGATTTTGAAGTGGGGGCTTCCTGCTCGATTACCCTTTAGGGCAAAGCTAAAACAGGCTATCCCCGCGTGTCCCGCGGTTTTGTTTTTTATGTTTATCCGGTTACGGATTTTTTTCTTGTGCCGTCAGGCACATTCTTTATAGATTCTTTTTCCTTCTTCACGGATGTTGACTGCTGCATTCACATCCCGGTCCATCCTGTTTCCACATTCACAAACATACATTCTATCCGACAATGCCAGTTCCTTTTTCTTATGTCCGCATACACTGCAGATCTTGCTGGATGCAAAATAACGGTCTACTTTTATAAGATGTTTTCCGCATTCTTCCAGCTTGTATCCCAGCATGAACAGAAACTGCCCGTACCCGTTATCCTGCACACCTTTCCCAAGGTGCAGCCCTCCGGACATTCCCTTCAGATTCAGATCTTCCACACATACTGCATCATATCTTTCCGCAAGCTCCCTGCTGAGCTTATGCTGGAAATCTTTTCTCTGGTTCTTTATCTTTTCATGACATAAAGCTACCCTTTTTTTCTGTTTCTGATAGTTCCGGCTTTCTTTTTCACAGTGGGAGAACTTTCTCTGTTCTCTTGCAAGTTTTTTCTCTGCTTTTCTGTA